>VERC01000264.1 GCA_018882825.1 Acidimicrobiia bacterium
GCAGTAGGTGCAACGGAAGTTGCAGCGATCGGTCACGGAGATGCGCAGGTCGCGGTGCACGCGTCCGTACCCGTCGACCAGCGGGGCGGCATCGGAGCGACGGGCGTCGGCCATGGCGGCAGGCTACGGCCGCAGCAGTCGGACCCGCACGACGGCACCGGCCTCGAGGCTGTCGCCATCGGGCAGTTCGGCCAGTGCATCGGCCGAGGCCATGGCCGCCATGTGGTGCGAGCCCTGGGCACCGGCCGAACGCACGCGATAGGTGCGCATGTCGTGGTCCCATGCGCAACGCACGCGGGCGAAGTGCGTCTTGCCGTCGGGGCGCCGACGCAACGGCTCGTCGAGCACCCCGTCGACGGTCGGCCCGTCCAGATCGGTGACCGCATGCCCGCCCATGCGCCGCAGCCCCGGACGGCAGAACAGTTCGAAACTGACCATCGACGACACGGGATTGCCCGGCAACCCGAACACCGGCACTCGGGTGCCGTCGCCGCGGGCCACGGTGCCGAAGGCCAACGGTTTGGCCGGCTTGATCGCCACCTGCATCCAGCGCATGTCACCGATGCGGTCGAGCACCACCTTGACGAAGTCGAAGTCACCCATGCTCACGCCACCGGTGGTCACCAGCGCATCGGCCCGTTCAGCGCCATCGCGCAGAACGGCCTCGATGGCGGCCTCGTCGTCGGCCACCAGTCCGAGGTCGACGGTCTCGTACCCGTAGGTGCGCAGCAGCGCCAGCAATCCGAGTCGGTTCGAGTCGCGGATCTGTCCGGGACCGAGTGGGCGCCCGTCGCCGACCAGTTCGTCGCCGGTGGACACCACCGCCACCCTCGGCCGGGGCACCACGTCGAGTTCGGCCACCCCGACGGTGGCCAGCACCCCGAGATGGGCGGGACCGAGCAGCGTGCCGGCCACCACCACCTCGTCACCGGGAACGATGTCGTCACCAGCGGGGCGGATGTGCTGCGCGGCGGTCGGCGCCACGGCGATCGTCACCTCGATGGCATCGGGCGTGCCGTCGGTGTCCTCCACCATGACCACGGCCTCGGTGCCCGGCGGGACCGGCGCACCCGTCATGATGCGCACCGCCGTGCCCGGCTCCACCGGGTGATCGAGACCGGACATGCCGGCGCGCACGGTGCCGGTCACGGGCAGCCGCACCGGCACCGACGCGGCATCGGCGACGCGCACGGCGTAGCCGTCGACCGCACTGTTGGCGAACGGGGGCACCGCTTCGGTGGCCGTGACCGACGAGACGGTGACACATCCGAGCGCGGCGGCCAGCGGTCGACGCTCGGGTGGGGACGGCGGGCATCCGGTGAGGACGAACGCGCGCGCCTCGTCGAGACCGATCACGTCAGTCGCTTGGCGACCAGTTCGACGAGGAAGGCCCGGAACTCCGGACCGAGGTCGTCGCGCTCGATCGCCAACTCGACGGTGGCGCGCAGGTAGTCGAGCTTGTTGCCGATGTCGTACCGGCCGTGCTCGAAGCGCCAGCCGAACACCGACTCGGTCTCGACCAGACGGGCGATGGCGTCGGTGAGCTGGATCTCGCCGCCGACACCCGGTCTCGTCTCGGCCAGGGCGTCGAAGATGGCCGGTGAGAACACGTACCGACCCATCACGGCCAGGTTCGACGGGGCGACGGCCGGATCGGGCTTCTCCACGATGCCGAGCACGCGCAGCAGATTGGGGCCGAGGAACTCGGGATCGATCGACCCGTAGGACGAGATCTCGGAGGACTCGACCTCGGAGACGGCGATGACGGCGTCGCCGTGCTCGTCGTGCACCGCGATCATGTCGGTGAGGACGGTGGACGACTCGTCCATGATGTCGTCACCGAGCATCACCACGAACGAACTGTCACCGACGTGCTTGCGGGCGACGGATACGGCATGTCCGAGACCGAGGGGCTCGCCCTGACGCACGAAGTGGATCTCGGCCATCTCGGCCAGGCTCCGCACCTCGGCCAGGTCCTCGGACTTGCCCTTCTGGGCCAGGAACGACTCGAGTTCGACATTGCGGTCGAAGTGGTCCTCCAGCGAACGCTTGCCCCGCCCGGAGATGATGAGGATGTCGTCGATCCCGCTGCGCACCGCCTCCTCCACCACGTACTGGATGGCCGGCTTGTCGACCACCGGCAGCATCTCCTTGGGCTGCGCCTTGGTGGCGGGCAGGAAGCGGGTGCCCAGCCCGGCGGCGGGGATCACGGCTTTGGTCACTCGGGGCACGGGCACTCCAGCAGGCGAGGGGTCCCCATCGTAGGGCGACCGCCGGCGCCGGACCGATGGCCGGACCGGTGCCCGGCCCGGCGGCGGTACGCTGGCACTCGACCATCGAGAGTGCCAGTTCCCCCGGAGCGACCATGCCCACCTACGACTACCGCTGCGCCGACTGCGGCCACGAGTTCGAGGCCCAGCAGGCGTTCACCGACGACCCGCTGAGCGAGTGCCCCAGTTGCGGGGGGACGGTCAAGAAGCGCTTCAGCGCCGTGGGGATCGCCTTCAAGGGCAGTGGGTTCTACAAGAACGACGCCCGGGGATCGGGGTCGTCGGGCTCGTCGACCTCATCGGGTTCGACCGGCGGGTCGTCCTCGTCCGACACGGCATCCTCTTCGTCGTCCGGGACCTCGACCGCCACCACCTCGCCGTCGGCGAGTTCCTCGGCCGACTGATGTCGACTGCCGGTCGGGACCGGCGCCCCATGTGCGGAGCGCTCGACCGGCCGTAGCGTCCGCCTCTCGCCCGATCGGGCCGTGAACCCCTCGATCGGGAGTCGGTGTGCGAGGAGCGACGCTCGAATCGTTGCGACGACGGGCTCGCCGTCGGCCGGTCCGGTGGGCGGCGGTGGCCGCGGTGGCCGTCGTCGCCGGGCTGTGCACGTCGGCGATCGTCGGCGACGCCGACCGCGAGCGCGTCCGGTGGGGCCCGTCGACACCGGTGGCCGTGGCCACCCGCGACCTCGCCGCCGGGGCGGTGATCGGCGTGGGCGACGTGATCGTCGCCCCTCGGCCACGGGTCATGCTTCCCGACGACGCGACGACCGATGCGGTCGGTCGGGTCGTCACGGCCCACATCGCTCCGGGAGAAGTGGTGCTCGAGCGTCGGCTGTCGGGAGGGACCGGACCGCTGGCGCTGCTCGAGGCCGGGGCGGTGGCCTTCGCCGTGCCCGTCGACCCCGCCTC
>VERC01000265.1 GCA_018882825.1 Acidimicrobiia bacterium
ATCGTGCGCCGAGGGCGGCCCGACGCGCATGAGACGACAGTCGGGCACGTTCGGCGTCGAGCACGCCGGTGACGATCGCGGCGATCGCGGCCCAGGCCTCCTCCGAACGCTGGACGACCTCCATGGCGATCCCCACCAGTGACTCGGCGCACGCGGTCGGTGTCTTGCTGGCCGTGTGCGCCACGACATCGGCGACGCTGGTGTCGATCTCGTGACCGATACCGGTGAAGACGGGTAGGCCGAGGGAGGCGATCGTGCGGGCCACCAGCTCGTGATCGAAGACGGCGAGATCGAGTCGTGAACCGCCGCCGCGGATCAGGGCGACGACGTCCACGTCGAGACGGGTCGCGGTCCGCAGCGCTGCGGCGATCGTCAGTTCGGCCCCGGCGCCCTGCACGCGTGAATCGATGAACATGACCTCCCACGGAAGTCCGCTCTCGTCGAGGGAATGGAGGAAGTCGGCCTTGGCCGCGCTCTCGTCGGCGGTGACGAGAGCGATGCGCAACGGCATCGAAGGGACCACGCAGTGGCGGTTCTTCTCGAGCAGCCCCTCGGCACGCAGTAGCGCGAGCACGCGGTCACGTTCGGACTCGAGTGCCTCGAGCGTGAACGACGGGTCGATGTCGCGCATCGTGAGTTGAAGACGACCGCCCGGCAGCCACAGTTCGAGCGGGCCGAGGATCCGGACCCGGACGCCCTCCTGAAGGCGGATCGAACCCGCCTCGCGCAACTTCTCCTCGATCTTCGGGCGTGTCCTGCTCCACAGCGCGATCGACACCTTGGCGGTCACGGCACCCGAGTCGTCGCGGTCGACCAGATCGAAGTAGACGTGACCCCGCGACTCGCGAGGTCCGGCGATCTCGCCATCGACCCACACCGGGCCGCCGAGCGCGCCGTCGATGGCCTCGGCCGCCGTCGACATCAGTTCGGTGACCGTGTAGTGCGCCTCGGGCATGGGCGCACCGTATCGGGCGACCTCGACGATGGTGACCGGGCTTCGGCGACGGCCACCGGTCCGGTGGGCCCCCTAGAGTTCGGCCGTGGGACGTCGTGCGATCGCCGTGATGTGCATGGTCGGCATCGTCGTCGGTGTCGCCGCCTGCAGTTCGTCTCCCATGGTCGAGGACACGCCGGAGTCGTCGGCCCCGACCTCGTCGACGCCCGTCTCGGTGCTGCCCCCCACGACCACGTCCACCTCGGTCCCGACGACGGCCGGCCGACCCGAGGCGTGCACGGCCCTGGCCCCGGCCCTGTTGATCGAGCAACTCCAGCCCGGGGACGGCGGCAACTGGCCGGCCGAGCGTCAGCGCGTCATCACCGACGCTGCGGCCAACGCCGTTGCCTACGAGGCGGCCGCCCGGGTCGCGCCAGCCGGACTCGTCGACCCGCTCGGTGTGCTCATCGTCCATGCCCGCTTCATCGGTGACGCGGTGTCGGCCTCGTCGTCGCTCGCTGGGGCGCGCGCTGCCATCGCCGCGGTTCCGAACCCGGTGGAGGTGACGACGGCGACGGCGACGGTCGAGGGATGGCAACGGACGACGTGTCGATGACCCGTCGTCGGTCCGTCACTCCTGCACGAGCTCGATCAGCGTGCCCAGCGCGTCCTTCGGGTGGATGAAGGCCACCGTGGTGCCCCGTGAGCCCGGTCGGGGCTGCTCGTCGAGCACGCGGAATCCCTGACGCTTGACGGCATCGAGTGCTGCCGCGCAGTCGTCGACCCGGTAGCCCACGTGGTGGATCCCCGGACCGCCGCGGTTGGCCAGCCACTTGGCCACCGTGGAGTCGTCCCGGGTCGGCGTGAGCAACTGCACATACGACTCCGCCACCTTGAGCAGGGCTTCCTCGACGCCATCGCGCTCGACGATCTCGCGATGGTCGACGGTGGCACCGAAGGTCTCGCGGTAGTACGCGATGCCCTCGTCGAGGTCGGGCACCGCGATGGCGATGTGATCGATCTCGGTGAGGAGGGGGCGGTCCTGTGCCGATTCGCTCATGGCGGTCTCCTTGTCGTCGTCGCCGGGAAGGCGGGTGATCTGGGCCATCGTTCGACTACGCGCCGTGCCGACGGAAGGCGGTGATGCGGTCCTCACCGACCTGCGCACGGAACTCGGGATCGTCGATGCCGAGTCCCTCTTCGGGAGCGAGACACAGCACACCGATCTTGCCCTCGTGGAGGTTCTTGTGGACCTGGAAGGCGGCCTCGCCGACCTGGTCGAGAGGGTGCACCGCCGACAGGATCGGTTGGATGCGGCCTTCACGGATCGCCTCGTTGGCCGCCCACGCTTCGGCGTAGTTGGCGAAGTGCGAACTGACGATCCGCTTCAACTTCATCCACAGATGGCGGTTGTCGAACTCGATCATGAAGCCGCTGGTCGCGGCGCAGGTGACGATGGTGCCGCCCCGGGCGGCGACGTACACCGACGCACCGAACGTCTGGCGACCGGGGTGTTCGAAGACGATGTCGACATCGCGACCGATCATCGATCGGATGTCCTTGCCCAGTCGTCGCCACTCCGACTCGTCCTGCGTGTGTTCGTCGGCCCAGAACCGGTAGCCCGCTTCACGACGATCGATCACGTGCTCGACACCGAGGTCGTGGAGCAGTGCGACCTTCTCGGGCGACGACACGACCCCGACGGGGATGCCTCCGCCGTTGAGTACGTACTGCACCCCGTAGCCGCCGATGCCGCCCGTCGCCCCCCACACCAGTACCGCATCGCCCTGCTTCATCTGGGCCGCGTTGGGTGAGACGAGCATCCGGTACGAGGTGGAGTTGCACAGTGCGTTGACGGCCGCCTCCTCCCACGAGAGGTGGGCGGGCTTGGGCATCAACTGGTTGGCCTTGACCACCGAGAGATCGGCGAGTCCCCCGTAGTTCGTCTCGAAACCCCAGATGCGCTGGTTGTCGGCCAGCATCGAATCGTTGTGCGCCGTTGGGTCCTGGTCGTCGACGTAGTTGCAGTGCACGACGACCCTGTCTCCGGGCTTCCACTTGCGCACGGCGGAGCCGACACGGACGACGACGCCGGACGCATCGGACCCGACGGCGTGGAACGGCTGGTCGTGGCGGGCACCCCAGTACGACTCCCGACCGAGCCGCTTGAGGAACCCGAAGGTGGAGACCGGTTCGAAGATCGACGACCACACCGTGTTGAAGTTGATCGAACTGGCCATGACGG
>VERC01000266.1 GCA_018882825.1 Acidimicrobiia bacterium
CGCTCGACGAGGCCGTGAATCTGGGGAACCCCGTCGAGATCTCCATCGGCGAACTCGCCGATCGCATCCGGGTGGCATGCGGATCGAGCAGCGAGATCGTCTATCGCTCCTACGACGAGGTCTACGGCAAGGGTTTCGAGGACACCAAGCGCCGGGTGCCGGACATCTCCAAGGCCGAGCGACTGCTCGGCTGGGTCCCGGCCGTGACGCTCGACGACGGATTGGCGCGCACCATCGAGTGGTGGCGCACCAACAACATGTGAAGGACTGCACGACATGACGACCGTGGCTGAATTCGAAGCGCGAGTGGCCGACCGGGCGATCTCGGTCGGCGTGGTGGGTCTGGGGTACGTGGGGCTGCCGCTGGCGGTCGGCTACGCCGAGGCCGGGTTCCGCGCCGTGGGTTTCGACCTGAGTGAGCGCACGGTCACCGGTCTCCGGTCCGGCACCAGTCACATCGAGGACATCGAGTCGAGCCGCATCGCCGAGGTCGTGGGTTCGGGACGCTTCCTGCCGTCGAACGACGACGCCGATCTCGGCACGTGTGATGTGGTCTTCGTGTGCGTGCCCACCCCCTATGACGATCAGAAGACCCCGGATCTCTCCTACATCCGGTCGGCATCGGAGACGGTGGCGTCGGTGCTGCGGCCCGGGATGCTGGTGATCCTGCAGTCGACCACCTCGCCGGGGACGACCACGCAGATCATGCAGCCGATCCTCGAACGCGGTGGTCTGCGGGCGGGCTCCGACTTCATGCTGGCGTTCTCACCCGAGCGCGTCGATCCCGGCAACACCCGGTTCACGGTGCGCAATACGCCGAAGGTCGTCGGCGGGGTGGACGAGCGCAGTACCCAGTGCGCCCGGGCGCTGCTGGAAGCGGTCATGGACGAACCCGGGTTGGTCACCTGCGTGTCCTCGCCCGACGCGGCCGAGATGACGAAGTTGCTGGAGAACACCTACCGGGCCGTCAACATCGCGCTGGTCAACGAGTTGGCGGTGTTGTCGGAGAAGATGGGCATTGACCTGTGGGAGGTCATCGCGGCGGCGTCGACCAAGCCCTTCGGTTTCCAGGCGTTCTGGCCCGGGATCGGCCCCGGTGGTCACTGCATCCCGGTCGATCCCTACTACCTGTCGTGGAAGGCGCGGGCCTACGACTTCCAGACCAAGTTCATCGAACTGGCCGCTGACACCAACCTCGGGATGGCCGATTACGTGTGCACCCGAGTGGCCCGGTTCCTCAACGAGACGGGCACGGCGCTGCGCGGTGCACGGGTGCTGGCCCTCGGCGTCGCATTCAAGGAGGGTGTGTCCGACACCCGGAACTCCCGCGCGGTGCGGGTGATCGAACTCCTCGAGGCCGACGGTGCCGAGGTCGAGTACACCGACCCGATGGTGCCGACGATCTCCATCGGTGGTCGGGAGCGGAAGTCCCTGGATCTCGCCGGGATCGACCCGACGACCTTCGATGTGGTCGTCGTCCTGGTCAAGCACTCGGCGTGGCCGCTGGCTGAATGGATCGCCCGTGGCACCCGGGTGTTCGACGCGGTCAACGCCAGTGGTCTGGCGACGAACGGTTCGCTCGAGCGACTCTGATCGAGACGCAAGCCAGGGCGCTCAGGCGCTCGGCCGCCACTTCCGCCACCGCAGGATGGCCTGCACCGCGTGGATCCCGTCTCCGAATCCGATCTTCTTCCCCTCGGCCACCGTGCGGGGCTTGTAGGGATCGGGGATCTCGATGATCCGGGCGCCCAGGCGGGCGAGTTTCGCGGTCAACTCGACCTCGACGTCGAAGCGAGTGGCCTCCAGCGTGAACCGGTCCATGAACGGACGGCTGATGGCCTTGTGGGCCGTCTCCATGTCCGTCAGCTTCGTGCGGAAACAGATGTTGGTGAGCTTGGTCAGGAACCAGTTGGCCAGTCGACGTTCGAAGCCGAGACCGGGAACCGGCTCCAGGAACCGGGAGCCGTAGACGACGTCGGCCCGACCGTCGACGATCGGCGCAACGAGGTCGGGGATGCGAGCGGGGGAGAGTTCGACATCGGCGTCCTGCACGACGACGATCGATCCGGTGGCGGCGGCGAAGCCGGTGGCCAGCGCCGTGCCCTTCCCGCCGTTCGGCTTGGAGATGAGGCGGAGCCGATCGGTGGTGCGGGCGGCGACGATCTCGGCGGTGCGATCGGTGGAGCCGTCGTCGACGACGATGACCTCGGTGTCGAGGTCCAGTTCGGCCACAGCGTCGAGGACGGCACCGATGGTGTCCTCCTCGTTGTAGGCAGCGATCACGATGGAGATCGCAGGGTTCACGGATGGCCCCCGGGGTTCGACGACCCGGCGAGGTTATCGGTCGCCGCTACCCCCATCAGGTGACCGCCGGGAGCCCCGCCTGTTGCTGTCTACGCTGGCCCGATGGTGAACGTCGAGGTGGTCGAGGCGACCGAGGTGACCCCGGCCCTGGTCGAGGCGTTCGAACGGCTGATCCCGCAGTTGTCCCGTTCCAATCCACCCCCCACGGCCGAGGAACTGGGTCTCATCGTGGCCTCGCCCGCCAGCATCCTGTTGGTGGCGGTCGACCGTGACGCGGCCGACCGGATCGTCGGTTCGCTCACGCTTGCGTGGTTCCGCATCCCCACCGGTGTGCGGGCGTGGATCGAGGACGTGGTGGTGGACGAGTCGGCCCGCGGTGGCGGGGTGGGCGAGGCGTTGAACCGTGCGGCGCTCGATCGAGCCCGAGCCCTCGGAGCGGTGACGGTGGACCTGACGTCCCGACCGTCGCGGGAAGCGGCCAACCGGCTCTACCAGCGCATCGGCTTCGTCGCTCGCGACACGAACGTCTACAGGTACAGCCTCGATTCCTGAGGTCCTGAAAGGCAGGTCGAAAGTCCGTGGTCGGCGTGGATGCGTCCCCGTATGCTGGCGTGATGGAACTCACGGCCGCCATCACTCATGAAGGTGAGTTGTTCGTGGCGCGCTGTCTCGAAGTCGAAGTGACCAGTCAGGGTGTATCGGTGGAAGATGCACTCGAGAACCTCAAGGAGGCCCTCGGCCTCTATTTTGAGGACGAAGGCGAGCCGGTCAATCTCGCCCGCCCGATGGTCACCACGTTCCAACTCTCTGCGTGAACCCTCCGCTCCCTGTCGTCAGCGGAGCAGACGTGATCAACGC
>VERC01000267.1 GCA_018882825.1 Acidimicrobiia bacterium
CATGCCGAAGCACATCTCGATGCCGAGCACGAGATCGGTGCCGCGGGCCTGCACCTCGAACAGACGCTCGACACCCTCCTCCGACAGCAGGCGCACACCGTTGGCCTCACCACGGCCGGTGATCACCGCCTGGGCCGCGGCGATCGAGCGGGCGTTCCCATGACCATTGGCGGCCGGGATCTCCGCGGCGCGCCACCACCGCTCGAGAGGCGCGGCATCGATCGGCCCCGACGAGGCCAGGGCCCGCCGGGCGAGGGCCAGCGCCTCGGCCTCACCACCGGTGCCGAGCGGATCCTCACCATCGGCGCGGCGGGGCGGGATGACGAGGGCCACCCGTGACTCGGCCGACTCGGGCACACCGATGAGGAAGTCGGCGCCGAGCGGCCCAGCGACCTCGGAGGCGAAGAACGAGCCGATGGTGGTGCCGGTGACGCGACGCACGATCTCGCCGATGAGGTATCCCTGTGTGAGGGCGTGGTACCCCGAGCGCGTGCGGTCCTCCCACCATGGCGCCTGCGCCGCGAGGCGTCGACAGCACTCGTCCCAGTCGGGCAGCTGTTCGGGACGCACCGGATCGGACCAGCCGGGCAGGCCGGCGGTATGAGCGAGGATGTTGGCCACGGTGATGTCGGCCTTGCCCTCGGCGGCGAACTCGGGCCAGCAGCGGGCCACCGGTGCGTGGAGATCGAGCTCACCCCGATCGGCGAGCATGAGGGCGACGAGGAAGGTCATCGTCTTCGTGGTCGACCACACGTTGACGATGGTGTCGGCCTCCCACGGACGGGTGTGGTCCTCGTCGACCCATCCGCCCCACAGATCGACGACGGGCTCACCCCGGTGCAGGACGCACACCGAGGCCCCCACATCGACTCCCGACTCCAGGTTGCGCTCGAACAGCGCCCCCACCGCGGCGAAACGCTCATCGATCGTGCCGGCGACCTCGACCATGGGAGCCCCCTTCCCTCGCCCGGCACGCTAGCCACCGGGACCGGACGGTGGCCGAGCCTCGGGCCGCACGGGTAGGGTCGGACCACGCCGTTCGCCCCCGGAGGACACCATGGCCACCGACACCGTGCTCGAGAACGACCTCGCTGCCACCGAGACCGACGCCGTCGCCACCGACGAACTCGACGACGAGGAACTGCTCGTCGAGGAGATCTCGATCGACGGGATGTGCGGCGTCTACTGAGGCGCCCACGGACGCCGCGGCGTCCGCTCGCATGACCGCACCGTTCGACGCCGATCGCCACTGGCGGCTCCACGAGAGGGTCGCACTCCGACCCGAGCCCTTCGGCGCGTTGGCGTACCACTACGACAACCGTCGGTTGACGTTCCTGCGCTCGCCCGATCTCGTCGCCCTCATCGAGTCGCTGGGTGACCAACCCTCGGCCCGCGCTGCATTCGACGCCGCCGGTCTGGCTCCCGGACGGTGGCCGGCGTTCGAGAAGGCCCTGGGATCGCTGGCCGCCGGCGACTTCCTCGTGATGGAGGATGCAGCATGACCGCTCTGACCGACCAACTCGCCCTCGGTCTCAATTCGCCGATCTGTCTCACGTGGGAATGGACGTACGCCTGTGACCTGCAGTGCGTCCACTGCCTGTCGTCGTCGGGTCGTCGCGATCCGATGGAGTTGACGACCGAGGAGATGAAGTCGATCGTCGACCAGCTGGCCGAGATGCAGGTGTTCTACGTGAACATCGGTGGCGGCGAACCGATGCTGCGCCCGGACTTCTTCGAAGTCGTCGAGTACTGCGTCGAGCGCGGTGTCGGGGTGAAGTTCTCCACCAACGGCGGTCGCATCAACGCCGAGAACGCCCGTCGTCTGGCGGCGATGGACTACGTCGACATCCAGATCTCACTCGATGGTGTCGATCCCGAGACGAACGACGCCATCCGCGGTGACGGTTCGTACTCGCGGGTGCGCACGGCGATGGATCATCTGCGCGCCGCCGGATTCGGGCCGTTCAAGTTGTCGGTGGTCATGACCCGCGAGAACATCGGACAGGTCGATGCCTACCACGCGCTGGCCGCCGAGTACGGCGCCGAACTGCGTCTCACCCGCTTCCGTCCCAGTGGTCGCGGTATCGACACCTGGCACGACCTGCATCCGACCAGTGCGCAACAGGTCGAGCTCTACAACTGGCTGTTGGCCCATCCCGACGTGCTCACCGGCGATTCGTTCTTCCACCTGTCGGCCCTGGGCGAGCCGCTGCCCGGCTTGAACCTGTGCGGCGCCGGTCGCGTCGTGTGCCTGATCGATCCCGTGGGTGACGTGTACGCCTGTCCGTTCGTGCTGCACGATCACTTCAAGGCCGGTTCGGTGCGCGACGACGGTGGGTTCGCCCGTGTGTGGCGCTCATCGGACCTGTTCACCGAACTGCGCGAGCCCTCGAATCCGGGCGCGTGCGGGTCCTGCGGGTCCTACGACGCCTGCGGCGGCGGGTGCATGGCGGCCAAGTTCTTCACCGGTCTGCCCCTCGATGCGCCCGATCCCGAGTGCGTGTTCGGACACGGCGAGACCGCGCTGGCCGAACTGGAGGCCAGTGGCGGCGCAGTGCGACCGTCGGTCAGCCACGACCACTCGAAACCGACGAGGACCGGTCCCGTCACCCATCCCAACGGAGTGGGCAAGCGACGCATCCCCCTGTCGATCGTCGAACGCTGATCGCCGCCGGGCTCAGTCGGAGCCGAGGGTGAGGAGGAACCCGGGCGGGATGACGAGATCGTCGGGACCGAGTTCGGAGATGTCGGACTTGGCCAAGCCCAACAGACAGGCATCGATGCCACCGCGCAGGATGTCGAGCACGTTCTCCACACCGGCCTGACCATTGGCGGCCAGTCCCCACAGGTAGGCGCGACCGATCATCACGGCTCGGGCGCCGAGGGCGACGGCCTTGACCACGTCACTGCCCCGACGCACACCACCGTCGAGCACGACCTCGACCTCGGCTCCGACGGCCTCGACGATCGAGGGCAGCACGCGGATGGGTGACGGCGTGCCGTCGAGGTTGTTGCCACCATGGTTCGACACCGACAGCGCCGAGGCACCGAGGTCGCGCACGCGCTTGGCGTCGTCGACCCGGCACACGCCCTTGACCATGAACGGTCCGTCCCACTGCGCCCGCAACCAGGCGATGTCGTCCCAAC
>VERC01000268.1 GCA_018882825.1 Acidimicrobiia bacterium
ACCCAGCACCATTCGACCCGGCGGTGGCCCCGGCGCCATCCCGAGATCGTCGGCGGCCATGTCACACCACGACCTCTCCGTGGGAGACCGGTCGACGACGATCACCGGCGCGCACAGGTGCACCGACGCCGAGAAACCCGAGGCATCGGGGAACAGGAACCGACGAACGGTGGCCCTCGCCGACACGTAGTCGCGGGCGATACCAGCATCCCGGGCGGACAGGACCGACATGGGTTGCACCAGCACCACCACACCACCGGCCGACACGCGATCGACCGCCCGAGCCATGAACAGCGACGCGTTGTCGGCGTACCCGGCGCGTCGGCCGAGCACGGCCGCCGCCACATCGGGTCGCACTCCGGTTCGCACGGTGCTCCCGCGCAACTGACCGCCGAACGGTGGATTGCCGACCACGACGTCGACCGGAGCGGGCCAGTCGTCGATCAAGGCGTCGGCCACCGTCACGGCGTCGATGGGAACCGCGTCGGGGTCGAGTCGGTGGCGGACGGCCCAGTCGGCGAGGGCGCGCCGAGCCAGACGCACCGCCTCCGGATCGATGTCGAGCCCCCGGACACGTGTCAGCGCGACCTGCGGGTCGACACCGTCGGCGACGAGGGCATCGAGGGCGGCGAGCAGGAACACCCCGGCCCCACAGGCCGGATCGAGCAGCAACCTCGGGTCGGGACGCGACCGGGCGAGGGCTTCGGCGACCAGGGACGCGGCGACGTCGGGCGGCGTGTAGTGGATGCCGTCGCGCCGCCGGCGTTCGGTCGACAACGAGTTCTCGTAGACGCGCCCCGGCTCGTGAGGCGCGGACATCTCAGGCGACGGCGGAATCCGAACGCGGGTCCCAGGCGCCCAGGTCGGCGAGGCGCGGGTCGTTCGAGAACACCTCGACCATCGGCTGATCGATCTTCAGCCGCTTGAGGAGTCGACGGACCTCGAGTTCCTCGTTCCACAGCACGAGCGTGGCGACGACGCCATTGGCCCCGGCCCGAGCGGTACGCCCCGAACGGTGCAGGTAGGCCTTGTGGTCCTCGGGCGGGTCGTAGTGGATGACCACGTCGACCTCGTCGACGTGGATGCCACGGGCGGCCACATCGGTGGCGACGAGCGCCTTGAGCTTGCCGTCGGTGAAGTCCCGAAGGGCCTTCTCCCGCTGACTCTGACGCAGGTCGCCGTGGATCGACGCCGCATCGACGCCCTCTCGGCGAAGGTTCTCGGCGACACGGTCGGCGGCCCGCTTGGTGCGGACGAACACGATCGCGCGGTTCGAGTTGCGGATGATCGAGGCAGCCACCTTCACCTTGTCCATCTCGTGGACGAGGAGGAAGCGATGCTGCATCTGTTCGACCGTGACCTGGGGTGACTCGACCTCGTGCATCGCCGGATCGGTCTGGTACCGCTTGATCAACGTGTCGACGACACCATCGAGGGTCGCCGAGAACAGCAGCGTCTGGTGACCACCGGGGACGTGACGGAGGATCCACTCCACCTGCGGAAGGAACCCCATGTCGGCCATGCGATCGGCCTCGTCGATCACGACCTTGGCGATGTCGTCGAGGAAGATCTCCTTGCGCTCGATCATGTCGATCATCCGACCCGGGGTGGCGACGACGAGTTCAGCGCCCTCGGCGAGTTCGGCGGCCTGCGTCTCGAGCTTGGCCCCGCCGTAGATGGCGATGACCGACACATTGCGAGCCGCGCCCAACGGGGCCAGTTCGTCACGGACCTGCAGCGCCAGTTCCCGGGTGGGCACGAGGATCAATCCGCGCGGCCGACGGGGCACGGCCGACTCGATCATCTGCAGCAGGGGCAGACCGAAGGCCAGTGTCTTGCCCGATCCGGTCTTGGCCTTGCCGCACACATCGCGTCCGGCGAGCGCATCGGCGATGGTGAGTTCCTGCACGGGGAACGGGGAGGTGATGCCGCGGGCATCGAGTGCCGCAGCGAGATCGGGCGAGACGCCCAGATCGGTGAAGGAGGTCATGTCCGGCTTTCGGTGGCTGAACCGGGCCGGTGGCCCGGGAGGGTGGCGCGACACCCTCGGGTGCCGCCGGACGGCCGACGGCCGTCCCGAACGCAGGAGCCCAGCCTACCCGCTCAGCCGATGCTGGCCTCGATGGCCGCCACCAGGGTGCTGTCCTCCGGGTCGACGGTGGGCCGGAACCGCCGGACCGAACCGTCGGCGCCCACGAGGAACTTCTCGAAGTTCCACTGCACGTCTCCGGCATCGCCCGACTCGTCGGCGACAGTGGTGAGTTCGGCGTAGAGGCGGTGACGACCGTCACCGTTGACCTCGATCTTCTCGGTCAGGGGGAAGGAGACCCCGTAGGTCGATGAGCAGAACTCGATGATCTCGGCGGCGGTGCCGGGTTCCTGACCCATGAACTGATTGCAGGGCACACCGAGCACGGTGAAGGCATCCCCACCGAAGCGTTGCTGCAGTCGCTCGAGCCCCTCGTACTGCGGGGTGAGACCGCACTTGGACGCCACGTTGACGACGAGCACGGTCTTGCCGTCGGTGTCGGGAAGCGCGGAGCCGTCGAGAGCGGTGAGATCGTGGAGATTCATGGCGGTGCACTCCTTGTCGGGATGGATCAACGATAGGGAACGAGTTCGCCCGCGCGCACCTGCTGGACCACAGCGGGATAGGTCGGCTCGCGTTCAGCGGTGTAACCGAAATCGCCGAGCACGGTGGGAACAGGATTGGTCACCCGCCCCAACAGGCCGAGACCACGCTGGATGTTCGCCGGTGTGACACCACCCCCGTGTCGGGCGGCGGACAGGAGGACCTGGACCGCGGCGTAGCCCTGCGCAGCGAATGAATCGGGAAACGTGCCGTAGGCGGCAAGGTAGCGGTCGATGAACGCGCCCGACATGGGGATCGGTTCGTCCGCGTTCCAGGAACCGGACACGATGAGTCCCTCGGAGGCCGCACCGGCCTTGGTGATGACGGACTTCGAGTTGAACCCGTTGCCCCCGACGCGCGTCGCCGAGGAGTCCGAGGTGGCGGTGAGGAAGTCCGCCGCCACCGCCGAACGCAGGGCCATGAACAGCAGATCGGGTGAGGATGTCGCCGCACGGGCCGCCAGCGCGTTCGGCGTGGTCGATCCATCGACATAGGCCAGTTCACTGG
>VERC01000269.1 GCA_018882825.1 Acidimicrobiia bacterium
GGGGTCGCCGTCGCCGGCGCGCTCGGCGTGGTGGCACTGGCACTGCTCACACTGGCCGGCGCATCGATCGGCTGAACGATGGAGACGGACAGCACAGGGTCCCGGCGGGTCGTCGATCCGATCGTGGCCCGTCGACGCGCCGCGGCGGTGGCCGGCCACACGGGCGACGTCACGGTGGCACGATCGCTGCTCGACGACGAGGCCCCGGCGGTGAGAGCCACGGCGCTGGGCGCACTGCACCGCATCGGGGGGCTCGATCGGACGGAACTCCTCGACGCCCTGCACGATCGCTCCCCGATCGTCCTGCGCCGGGCCTGCGCGGTGTCGACCACCTGGGGCGGGACGGTGGGCGAACCGCCCGATCCGGTCGTCGCCGACGCCGTGGCCGACCTCCTCGACCACGATGACGACACCGTGGTCGAGACCGCGGCGTGGGCCTGCGGGGAACGACCACCGGCCACGACGCGCGCCGTGACCCGCCTGTGCGACATCGGCACAGGTCATCCCGACTCACTGTGCCGGGAAGCGGCCATCGCCGCCCTCGGGGCACTCGGTGACCCCGACGGACTCGACGCCATCCTCGTCGCCACCGGCGATCGGGCCACCGTGCGACGCCGGGCCGTGCTGGCCCTCGCCGCCCACGAGGGTCCCGAGGTGGACGCGGCCATCGAACGGGCGTTGGGAGACCGCGACTGGCAAGTTCGCCAGGCAGCCGAGGACCTCCGGGAGCCCGAGGTCGACCGCTGAAGGAACCCGGTCCTGAACCGGTTCAGTCCATGAACATCGAGCGCAACGACTCGTACGACTCGATGCAATGGCCCGCCCCGAGCACGACCGATTCCAACGGCGCGTCGACCAGTCGCACGGGCACCTTCGTCTCCGCTTCGAGTCGGAGGTCGAGACCGCGCAGCATGGCGCCACCACCAACGAGGTAGATGCCCTGTTCGATCAGATCCTGGGCCAACTCGGGCGGAGCCTGACCGAGACAGGCGATCACTGCGTCGACCATGGCCGACACCGGCTCCTCGATCGCCTCGCGCACCTCCTCGGCGGTGAGGACCACCGTGCGGGGAAGTCCACTCATGAGTTCGCGTCCCCTGACCTCGGCGGCGAACTCGTTCTCGGTCGGATAGGCCGAGCCGATCGTGACCTTGATCTCCTCGGCGGTCCGTTCACCGACAGCGATCCCGTACTCGCGACGTATGTGCGCCTGGATGGCGGCATCGATGTCGAAACTGCCCACCCGCACCGCCTCGAGGGCGACCACACCACCGAGGGAGATCAACGCCACCTCGGACGTGCCACCTCCGATGTCGATGACCATGTTGCCGATCGGTTCGTAGATGGGGAGTCCGGACCCGATGGCGGCGGCCATCGGTTGTTCGATGAGGTGGGCCTCGGCGGCGCCGGCCCGACGGGCGGCCTCGGTGACGGCGCGCTGTTCGACCGGGGTGATGGCCGAGGGAACGCAGATCACCACACGAGGGCGATTGAAACGGTTCACACCGACGCGCTGCAGCAGCAGTCGGATCATGCGCTGGGTCACCTCGAAGTCGGTGATCGCCCCCTTGCGCAGGGGCCGTACGGCCACGATGTAACTGGGCGTGCGCCCGATCATCTGCCACGCCTCGTGCCCCATGGCCAGCACTTCCTGGGTGCGGCTGTTGAGCGCGATCACCGATGGCTCGTTGAGGACGATGCCCTCTCCGCGCACGTAGACGAGCGTGTTGGCCGTTCCGAGGTCGATGGCCAGATCGCGTGCCACTCAGCGACTCCGGTCGCGGGGGTCGAGCGGCCGGGTCGGCCGGGGCGGCTGATGCGGTGACGGCGGACGACTGAGCGCGTCCATCCCTCGCCGGAACTCGTCGACTCCGGCCTCGACCCTCCGAGGGGTGCGATGCCGCAGCCACACGACGAGCGACCCGACGACGCTCAGCACGAAGAAGATCCCGAGGAAGGCGACGCCGCTCATGCGTCCACCCGGGCACCCGGCTCACCGGTGAGGGAGGTGATGTGCTGGGCCGAACGCGCCCACTGCGCGCCACCGGCGGCGAACTCCTTCTTCCAGATCGGGACCGTGGCCTTGAGCGTGTCGATGAGGTGCTCGGCCGCGGCGAATGCCGCGCCCCGGTGCGGGGTGGAGACCGCGACCACGACCGAACTCTCGCCCAGTCCCACGCGGCCCTCGCGGTGCCACAGGACGATCCGTCCGATCTCGGGCCACCGTCGGCGGGCATCGTCGGCCAGCGAACCGAGCCGCGGCAGGACCTCCTCGGCCCACGCCTCGTAGTCGATGTGGGTCACCCCGGTGACGCCCTCAGCGTTGTCACGCACGAGTCCCGAGAACGAGACCACCGCGCCACACTGGGGTCGACCGACCCAGTCGGAGGCCAGCGACACGTCGAGCGGTTCGACGGTGAGGGCGATCCAGTCGTCACCGGAGGGGGGCAGGGACTCCATGGACCCGATGGTAGTGGGGCCCGCGGTCCGCTCCGGGGGGCCCATGGGTAAGTTCGACGGAATGGCGTTCCCCGACGATCCCGACGACGACGTCGGCTTCGTCCCGCCCCTGCCGCCCGAGGACCGCTTGTGGCGACACCCGTCGGAGCGGGCCTCGCCGCGACCGGCGGTCGCCGCGGCGCGTCGGAGGGGGCGCACCCGGACGCTGTCGATCATCGCCGTGGCGATGGGAATGGTGGTGCTCGTGGTCGGCGTGGCGACGGTGGTCGGCGACGACCGGACCCGGAGGACGGCATCGATGGCCAGCGCCGATGGGAGCGCCGACGCCCCCGACGGACTCCTCGACGCCCTCGGCCCCGCGTTGGTGCAGGTCACCGCCGAGCGACCCGACGGACGCACGACGGCCACCGGTGTGGTCGTGCGCGACGACGGACATCTGGTGACGGCAGCCGAACCATTGATCGGCGCGACGGCGATCACCGTCCGTGTTGCCGATGGATCCTCGTTCAACGCCACCGTGGTGGGAACCGACCGCGCCGACGATCTGGCCGTGCTCGACATCCCGGTGCGCGATGCTCCCGTCGCGCGCCTCGAGGTGTCCGATCGTCCCGACGTGGGCGAGCGCGTCTATGTCGTCGGACGAGTGGTCGACTCCTCACGAC
>VERC01000270.1 GCA_018882825.1 Acidimicrobiia bacterium
TGGCGCGGGGGTCGTCGGCCGGAGCCGACGCCGGAGCCGCCGCCGGGGCCGGGGCCGGGGTGGTCTCGGCCACCGGCACTGGAGCGGGCGCCGGAGTCGGGATGGTCTCGGCCACCGGCACCGGAGCGGGGGCCGGAGCCGGAGCCGGAGCCGGAGCCGGGATGGTCTCGGCCACTGGCACCGGAGCGGGCGGAACGGGCGCCGGGGCCGGGGCCGGGGGCGCCACCTCGGCCGCAGCGGGCACGGGGGCCGGGGCGGGGCCGGCGTCTCCCACCACCGCCAGCACCGTGCCCACGTCCACGGTCTCGCCCTCGGGCACGCGGATCTCGGTGAGCACACCGCTCACCGGAGACGGCACCTCGGAGTCCACCTTGTCGGTCGACACCTCGAAGAGCACTTCGTCGGCGGCGACGGCGTCACCGACGTTCTTGAACCATCTCGTGATCGTTCCCTCGGTGACCGATTCGCCGAGTTGGGGAAGTTGGATGTCGGCCATGGCGATCCTCCGGATCAACCGTGCAGCGACCGACCGGTGAGCGCCAGCACGCTCTCACCGAACAGTTCGCTCAGCGTCGGATGGGGTTGGATGAAGGCGGCGACGTCGTCGACGCGGGCGTCCCAGTTGACCGCCAGGTAGGCCTGTCCCAGTTGCTCGGTGACCCACGGTCCGACCATGTGGACACCCAGGATGCGGCCGGCGGAGCCGTCCTCGTCGCGTTCGGCGATGACCTTCACCATTCCCTCGGGTTCACCGAGGATGAGGGCCCGACCATTGCCGGCGTAGCGGTGCTTGCTGACCACCACGTCGAACCCGGCGGCCCGGGCCGAGGCCTCGGAGTGACCCACGAAGCTGACCTCGGGATGGCAGTAGATGCACCACGGCACGCGGGAGTGGTCGATCGGCGGCGGATCCTCACCCAGCAGGTCGCGGATGGCGAGCATGCCTTCGGCGAAGGCGACGTGGGCGAGGGCCGGAGTGGCGATGAGGTCGCCGACGGCCCACACACCCGGTTCACCCGTGCGGCAGCGTTCGTCGACCATGACATGCCCACTGTCGGCGACCTGCACTGCGGTCCCGCTCAGTCCGAGCACCTCCGACAACGGTCGGCGCCCGACCGAGACGACCACCATGTCGACCGTCACCGACTCTCCGTCACCGAACGTCACCGTGGTACCGCCGGTGAACTGCAGTTCATGGCCCGACACCTTCACACCGGTCCGGACGTCGATGCCGCGCTGCTTGAACGAACGCAGCACGACCCGCGTGATGTCCTCGTCACATCCGGGAAGGATCTGAGGGAGCGCCTCGAGGATGGTCACCCGGGTGCCGAGATCGCTCATCATGGAGGCGAACTCGCACCCGATGGCCCCTCCACCGATCACCACGGCCGAGGCCGGGAGCGACTGGAGCGACAGCAACTCGTCCGACGTCACCACGGTCGCGCCGTCGACGTCGAAGCCGCCGATCACGCGAGGCACCGATCCGGAGGCGAGGATCACGGCGTCGCCGTGCAGTTCGATCTCTCCCGATGCTCCGCCCGACACCGAGACGACGTGACCCGCTCCGAGCGTGCCGACGCCGTCGAACACCGTCACCTTGCGCTTGGCCAGCAGCCCGGTCAACCCGGCGACGAGACCGTCGATGACCGACTGCTTGCGGATCTGGGTGACCGAGAAGTCGAGTTCCGGCTCCGAGGTGCGGAGGCCGAACTCGGCGGCCGACGAGATGGCACGCCGGACCGCAGCGGTCTCCAACAGTTCCTTGGCCGGGATGCATCCCACGTTGAGGCAGGTGCCACCGATGGTGCCCTTCTCGACGAGGGCGATCGAGAGCCCGGCCGACGCCCCGTAGAGGGCGGCGGCATAACCACCGGGACCACCGCCGATGACGACGACGTCGAAGTTCTCGGCCGTGGGAACCACCTCCGGGGGGGAACGGGACCTGGGCGATCCTAGCGACGGGGTCGACGGGGCCGGACCCCGTCGTCGGTCACTGTTGCTGTGCCGCTTGCTGCATCCGCCGCCCGGGATCGGTGACCACACTGGCCCCCGTGCGTCGGCGCATCTCCACCGTGGGTGTCACCCGACCCTCGGCCGCCCCCGAGTACACCCCGCACAACGGACGCACGTCGTCGTAGTCGCGACCGTGGCCGATCTTCACGTGACGCTCGCCCACGACCGTCTGGTTCGTAGGGTCGAGGGCGAGCCAGCCCCACCCGGGAACGGCCGCCTCGAACCAGGCGTGGGTGAGCACCCTCAGGGCCTCGTCGTCCTCGGGCATCGGGTCGACGAGAGTCGTCTCGTCCCGGGTGAACAGGTACCCCGACACGTACCGGGCCGGGATGCCGACGCTGCGGCACAGGGCGACGGCGAGATGGGCGTAGTCCTGACACACACCCACACCGCCGTCGAGCACCTCGTCGACGTCCATACCGATGGTGGTGACACCCTTGCGGTACTGCAGGCGAGCGCCCACCAGACGTTGCAGCGCCAGGACCCGCGACACCACGTCGTCACCGGCGAGGGCCACGTGTTGCGAGGCCAGTGCCGCGATGCCGTCTCCCCAGTCGCAGTGTGGGGTCCGCTCGAGGAACTCGGAGTGCCGGTCGACGAACGGTGGATCGACGAGGTGCTCCGACCGACTGATGCCCGAGGGCAACGGTCGCGGTCTGGTCTCCACGGTCGCCGAGGCCACCACCTCGAGGGAACTGTGCGGTTCGCGATGCCCGAAGGCGTCGACCCTCGTCCCCCAGTAGTCGATGAACGACGAGATCTTCGCCGCCGGGGAGACTGCCACCCGATAGCCGATCAGTTCCTGGAACTCGTCGCTCGTCGGACACGCCCGCAGTTCGTTCTGAGACTCGGTGACGAACGACTCGTACTCGAACATCGATCGATACCGGATCTCGAGCCTCACGGTGCGCCCTCACCCGCAGTCGAGACGCCCCCCGGACCGAGCCCGGAGGATTCGGCCGCCACCAGCCTGACCGAGTGCAGATCGAGATGGTGGAGGTTGATGAAGAACTCGACACTGACCGCCGCGCTCACGGCCCGGATGGCGGCCTCGATGCGCAACATCTCGCCCTCGAAATCCGACTGCAGTATCTCGAGC
>VERC01000271.1 GCA_018882825.1 Acidimicrobiia bacterium
CCCTCGAACTGGGACGGCACCACCACCACCGCGCCCCGGTCGAGCAGTTCGGGGATGCGGGCGTTGTCCACCATCCCGAGGAACTCGACCCGGTCGTCGACGCCGAGTTCTCGGGCGGTCTCGATCAACGCGCGTCGTTCCTCGCCGTCGCCGGCGATGGTCAGTCGCACGTCCGGTCGACGATCGGCGAGGAGCCGCACGGCGGCGAGCGCACGACGGAAGTCCTTCTGAGGGACGAGTCGCCCGATGCACAGCAACTCGTCGGTGTCGTCGGCGATCGGTGTCCACCCGTGTGTCGGTGGAGCGATGCCGTTGGGCACGACGACCGTTCGTCCGGCGATCGACGGCAGGAGAGCGACTGCGTCGGCGATGGTGGCGCTCGACACCCCGGTGATCCGATCGGCCTCGCCGAGCATGGTGAGCAATCCGTCGAGCGCGGCACCGGTCACGGCGAACTGACGGGACATCACACTGTGCACCGTGAGCACCAGCGGTGGTCGGGTGGCGCGCGCCGCTCGCAGGTACATCCACAGTGGCGGCGAACCGTCGTGACCGTGGAGAACGTCGGGGTGCAGATCGCGCACGGTCTCCCAGGTGCTGCGCTGGGCCCTGAGGATCCCCGGGAGGTCGCGCGTGCTGATGGCGTCGAGCATGTCGATGCGCACGATCTCGACGCCGTCGATGATCTCCCGTTCGGGCAGCGCCATGTCGTGACGCGTCGTCACCATCGACACCTCGTGTCCACGTCGATGCAGTTCGGACATCATCTGACCGGTCAGCACCTCGATCCCGCCGGTGGCAGGCAGCCACAGTGCCGTGACGAAGGTGATCCGCATCGGTCGCTCAGTCACCCGACACGAGCGTGGTCGCGGTCAGCGCCTTCGTGATCGCCCGGTCGAGGGCCATCGACGAGAACTCGCGCTCGACCAGGGCCCGCGCCTCGGCGATGCATCGGCGAGCGACGGGAGTGTCACTTCGGACGACATCGAGCGCGGCCACGAACTCGTCGGTCGATTCGGCACGGATGTAGTGGATGCCATCGACGACCCCGAGCCCCTCGACGCCCTTGGCCGTGCTCACGACCGGCAGTCCGGTGGCGAAGGCCTCGAGTGCCTTGAGGCGCGTGCCGGCCCCGGCACGCAGGGGAATGGGCATGGCGGCGGCCGCGGCCAGATGTGGCCGCACGTCGGGAACGGGGCCGGTGACCGTCACTCGCGCGCCGCCGCGAGCGACGAGCCATGGAGGGGGATCCCGACCGACCAGGCACAGGCGTGCGTCGGGGAGCAGAGGAAGGATCTCGTCGACGAGGTGGCGGGCGGCGTCCTCGTTGGGCCAGAAGTCGAAGCGGGCGGGGAACACGAGCGTCGACGGGTCGTCACGGGCTGCGGTCGGGTACGAGAGCGGATCGACTGTGTTGGGGATCACGGCGACGTGGACGGATGGACCCGCCAGCACCGTGAGGTGCTCGACGTCGGTGTGGTCGGAGATCCACACCTGATCGACCGCGTGCACCAGTTCGACTTCCTGTCGGGCCACCAGCGACGCGGCGTGTCGCCACAGGAGCGCGCGGCGCGGATTCCGGTCGGCCCGGGCCAGTTCGACGGTGGCGCGGGCCTGGGCGTAGTCGAGGTCGACCACCAACTGCGCGGTTCGGGGTCGGAGCGCAGCCGCGTAGTGGGCCAGATCGAGGCCACCGATCACCACGAGGTCGGGTTCGAACTCGGTCGCCACCTCCAGCAACTCGGCGGTGGCCACCCCCGACGGGCGCGGCGCGAACGGCGACTGTCCCTCGGCGAGAGCAGTCGGGAGCTCGGATCCCCGGGGGGCACGGGCGGCCTCTAAATCGGACGACCAGCGCCACCCGAGTCGGTCGCGGCCCGCGTCCGACGGGGGTGCGGCACCACCCCGGCCCAGGCCGAACACGATGACGGGCCCGAGAGCGGCCAGCGAACGGGCGATGGCGAGACGTCGCAGGTCGTTCCCGCCGCCCATCGGACCGGGCAGGGTGCGGGTCACCACGAGGCTACGGAGGGGTCGATCCACGAGGGGGCGAGCGTAGGTCATGTCGCCCAGTCCGATTCCTGTGGGTCAGGGGCGAACGAGTCGCACCCAACGGTTCAGCAACCGATCCTGCGGCCACGTGTTCCGGTAGTGGATGAGTCCTCCGTCGGCGCCGACGAGCACCGGTGAGGATCGGGCGATGGCGTCCTCGGCGGCGGTGATCGCCGCGTCGCCTGCCCACTCCGAGGCCGTCGTCGCGAACGGCCCGGCCTCCTCGCCCAGAGCGTCGAGGAACAGGGCGGCGCCGGTCGAACCTCCATGGAGCGCGGCGCGTTCGCGTCGGGGTCGTGAGAGCGCCGCCTCGAGCGCGTCGGCCCACGCCGCGGCCAATCGATGAGGGTCGAATCGCAGGCGCGCCACCCGTCGTGCCTCGGCCCCCAGTCGTCGGCGCACTGCGTCGTCCCCGGCCAGGCGGTCGATCGCCTCGGCGTAGGCGTCCTCGGTGGTGACGACGAGACCGGTCTCGCCGTCGATCACCAGGTCGATCAGCCCGCCGTGGGGGAACACCACCGGCGGGATGCCCACCCACATCGCCTCCTGCAGCGCCTTCTCGCTCGTGGCGTAGGTGTCGGCGCACAACGGATACCCGAAGACGTCGAAGGTCCCCAGTGCGTCGGCGATGTCGTCGGTGTAGCCCGTGCACCGAAGTCGATCGGCGAATCCCAACTCGGCTGCGCGGCGTTGCAACCGTTCCTCGCCGCCACCCGATCCAACCACCACGAAGCGCACCGATCGATCGCGCACGAGCGCGCAGATCTCGGCGAAGTGCGGATGCATCTTCGACGGTGAGACGACACCGAGATAGCCGACGTGGACGCCGTCGTGGGGAAGAGGACGCCAGTCGGCGAGTCGATTCATGTCGGCGATGCCCGGAACGACGCGGACGACCTCTGCGCTCCGCGCCGCGGCCGAGGCCATCGAGCGTTCGGTGGTGACGACGAGCACGTCGGCGAATCGTCCGATGTCGGCGGTCAGCACCTGCGGCGCATGGAGACCGAGCACCATCGACCACACCACCACCCGGCTCGGGCCGAGGTCGACCCGACCG
>VERC01000035.1 GCA_018882825.1 Acidimicrobiia bacterium
CTGGAACCGTCCCGAGGCCACTGCCGCGGCGTTCGACGGTGGTTGGTTCCGCACGGGCGATGTGGCCGTCGACGACGGTGACGACGGCTGGCGACTGCTCGGACGGGCGTCGGTCGACATCCTCAAGTCCGGGGGCGAGAAGGTCTCGGCGCTCGAGATCGAGGCCGCCTATCGCGACCATCCCGCCATCGACGACTGTGCCGTGGTCGGTCTGCCCGATGACGAATGGGGCCAGCGCGTGGCCATGGCGTGGACGCCCACGCCCGGCCACGCGGGTGTCGATGGCGGAGTGCTGCGCACCTGGGGCAAGGAGCGTCTCGCCGCCGCCAAGGTGCCCGTCGTCTATCTGCAGGTCGACGAGCTGCCCCGCAATGCGTTGGGCAAGGTCACGAAACCGGCGGTGGTGGACCTGTTCGGTCCGAGCGGCGGCGCCTGAGGGGTCCGGACCAGCCGCCGACGGCAGTGTCGCCGACGACGACGACATCGCCGACGGATCCGTCGACGGTGCGATCGGCCGCCCTCAGGTGTCAGAGTGGGGAAGTGGTGCGGCACGGAGCCCACCGGGGGAGTGGACACGATGCTGCAGATCGACGACGCCGACCGCATCCGCACGATCACGTTGGATCGGCCCGAGGCGCTCAACGCGTTCAACGAGGCGCTCTACGACGCCACCACCGACGCCCTGCTCGACGCCGCGGTCGACAACTCGGTGGCGGTCGTCGTGATCACCGGCACGGGGCGGGCCTTCTCCGCCGGCACCGATGTGGTGGAGATGGCCCAGCGCAACACCGGTGGCATCGAGGCCGGACGACACGGTTTCCCCGGACTCGTCGACCAACTCGTGGCCTTCCCCAAGCCGCTCATCTGCGCAGTCAACGGGTTGGCCCTCGGTATCGGCGCCACCATGCTGGCGCTGTCCGATCTCGTGTTCATGTCGACCGAGGCCCGGGTGCGGTGTCCGTTCACCGATCTGGCCGTCGCCCCCGAGGCGGCGAGCAGCTTCACGTTCCCGGCCATGCTCGGTCGTCACGACGCCACATGGATCCTGCTCAGTTCGCAGTGGTTCAGCGCCGAGGAGTGCCGGGAGATGGGACTGGCATGGAAGGTCACGGCGCCCGAGGAGCTGCTGGACGTGACGATGGCCCATGCCCGAGTGCTGGCCTCGAAGTCGATCTCGTCGCTCATGGAGTCCAAGCGCACGATCATCGCCGCGCTCGAGCCGCAGATCATCGCCGCCCGCGAGCGCGAGAACGCCGCCTTCGCTCATCTGATGGGCCGCCCCGCCAACATCGAAGCGCTCACCGCCCTGGCCGAGCGCCGCACCCCCGATTTCGCCGCCATCGATCTCGAGCACGGGTGAGTGGGTCGATTCTTCCCTGATCCTCACCTTCGCTTCGGGGGGCTCTTACGCCCGAGGTCCACAGTGTGCTCGTCCCCCCACGGACACCTCGAACCCCTCACCCCCACGGAGCACACCATGAACAAGAAGATCATCGGACTCGGGATCGGCGCCGGCCTCGCCGCCAGCACCATCGGTCTCGTCGCCGTCCCCGCCATGTCCGGCGCCCAGACCGCCGATCAGACCACGGCCACCGCCCCGGCGGTCCGCCCCGACCGGTCGGCCCGGATGGCCGAGACCCTGGCGCCGCTGGTGGCCGACGGCACCATCACCCAGTCGCAGAGCGACGCCGTGGTGGCCGCCCTGGTGGCCAACGGCCCCAAGGACGGCATGCACGGCCGCGGGCACGGTCCCGGCCTCGACGTGGCTGCCCAGGCCCTGGGCATGACCACCGACGAGCTCCACACTGCCCTCGATGGCGGCACCACCCTGGCTCAGGTCGCCGCCGACAAGGGAGTGAACGTGCAGGTCGTGATCGACGCCCTCGTGGCTGCCCAGAAGACCCACATCGCTCAGGAGGTCACCGACGGCGAGATCACCCAGGAGCAGGCCGATCAGAAACTGGCCGACGTCGACCAGCGGGTGACCGACATGGTCAACGGTGTGCGTCCGCAGGGCGCCCCTGACGGCGGTCGCGGTGGTCACGGCCCCGGTGGCCGCGGCCCGAAGGGCACGCCGCCGGCCGCTCCGGCCACCAACTGATCGACGGTTCCCCCTGCCTGTCGATCCACGCACGAGGGCCCGGCCAGATGGCCGGGCCCTCGGTCGTTGGAGGCCGCGGGCGGAATCGAACCGCCGTACAGGGCTTTGCAGGCCCTTGCCTCAGCCACTCGGCCACGCGGCCATGCGATCGAGACCCTAGTCGTCGCCCCGAGGGACTCTCACGGTGACGGCGGCAGGGGGAGGTAGTCCTCGATGGGGGCGACGGTGAGTCCGGCCCGTCCCGCTGCGAACAGGAATGCCACGAGACCTTCGTACAGATCGTCCCGGAAGTGCGACAGCACGATGTCGCCGGGGCGCAGGGTGTCACCTTGTTGGTACTGGATCTGGCCGTTGTTGATGGTGGCCCGCCACGAGAGGATGGCGTTGATCCCGCACGTCGCCGCCACTCGTTGGGTGGTGGCGTTCTGCACGCCGTAGGGGGAGCGGAACAGGTGGCCGGGCACCAGCAGGTGGCGGGCCAGTACGTCACGCATCCCGCAGATCTCGCTGCGCTGCTGGGCTTCGGTGAGCGTGGTCAACCGCCGATGGGTCCTGGTGTGCGAGTTGATCGAGCCGCCGCCACTGGCCACCCGGGCGAAGTAGTCGGGATCGGCGAGGTAGTACGACTCGTTGACGAAGAGGGTCGCCGGAATCCTGGCCGTGGCCAACAGGTCGGCCACCCGCGGATCGCGCACGGCACCGTCGTCGATGGTCAGGAACACCACCGGGTCGTCGGTGGCTATCCGCGACAGCACCGGCACGGGAGCCACGGCGGGACGCTCGGGCACCGGCTCGCGGGGCCAGGTGGTGGTCGTCGTGCTCGTGGTGGTGCTGGTGGACGTCGTGGTCGACGAGGTCGTGGTCGAGGTCGACGAGGTGGTGGTCGTGGCCTGCGGACCGGTGCGCTCCGAAGATGGACCGTCCGAGGCGCAGCCGGCGGCGAAGAGGGCGAGGAACGCGAGGAAAGCGAGGGCGAGGACGGCGTCGGCTCGACGAACCGCCGGTCGCCCCGACCTCCATCGACGGCCGCTCGGACGGGTGGCGTGGGGGTCGCCGATCACGGATGACAGCCTAGGGACCGCCATGGGGAGGCGGAACGCGGCCCTGCTAGGGTCACCGGTCCTGGGGACCCGTAGCTCAGTTGGCTAGAGCGCTTCCTCGACACGGAAGAGGTCGCTGGTTCGAGTCCAGTCGGGTCCACCACCACCGTCGGCCATCGCCGCCGGACCGCAGACAGTCCGGCCGCCGGTCGGTCGACGGGTCCTCCCGCTGATCGACCCGGCCGGCGAGGGGGACCGATGATCACACCGTTCGACGACTTCCCGATCCACCAGACCGGGGATCCCATCGTCCAGACCGTGAGTGCCGATCCGAATCACTACGACCGGTACTTCTTCAACGGATTCGATGCCGACGGCGCCTTCTTCCTCGGCGGCGCCATGGGTCATTACCCCAATCGCGGCGTCGTCGACGCTGCCTTCAGCGTCATCGTCGATGGGGTGGAACATTCCATCTTCGCCTCCGGGTCGATGCCGCTGGGACGGGCCACCCGCGTGGGGCCGATCGAGGTGTCGGTGCCCGAGCCGCTGCGCGAGATCCGTTTCACCGTCGACCCCAACGAGCACGGACTGTCCTGCGATCTGGTGTTCCGGGCCCGGACGGCGGCGATCGAGGAGCCCAAGCAGACGATCGTGCGCAACAACGTGCGCATCATGGACTACACCCGCCTCACCCAGTGGGGGACATGGGAGGGCACCATCACCGTGGCCGGGCGAACCATCGAGGTGCGGGCCGAGTCGACCTTCGGCGTGCGCGATCGCTCGTGGGGCGTCCGCGGTGTGGGCGTGCAGGCGCCCACCAACTTCCCCCCTTCGGCCACGCAGGTGTTCTGGCTGTGGGCCCCGCTCCATTTCGACGACATGTGCACACATCTCGCCATGTTCGAACGGGAGGACGGCACCCGGTGGATGGAATCGGCGTTGGTCGTGCCCGTCCTCACCGCCCCCGATGCGCCGACCTGGGGTGAGGACATCGTCGAACCCGAGGAGCTGTCCGGCATCCGCTATGGGCTGGTGTGGCAGAAGGGCAAGCGTGAGATGGAGTCGGCGTGGCTCGAGGTGGCCCACGACGACGGCCGTGTCGACCGCATCGAGTTCGAACCCCTCTACACGTTCCGTATGCGCGGCATCGGTTACATGAACCCGCACTGGTCGCACGGTTCGCTGCACGGTCCCCTCGAGGTCGGCTACGAGGCGATCGCCCTCGACGACTTCGACCCGCTCGACCCGTCGAGCATCCACATCCAGACCCTGTGCAAGGTGCGCATGGGTGAACGCGAAGGTGTCGGCGTGCTCGAGCAGTTGGCCTTCGGTCCGCATCGACCCACGGGACTCACCGGCATCCTCGACGGTTTCGCCGGCTGAATCCGACAGCCGCGCGCGCGGCTGCACTGCGCGTCGACCGAGTCGTGCGTCAGACGGCGCGCACCGTCACCGGGATCCCGTTGAGCGTGGCATTGCCCGACAGCGGATCGAGGGTGCCGGGATCGGTCAGCACGTTCGAGTTCACGCCCGGGCGCCCGGCGGCGACGCCGAGCGCGGCACCCGGTCGGTCGTGTCCCCAGCCGTGGGGGAGGCTCACCACTCCCCGGCGGATCCCGGTGGTGGTCTCGACCGGCGCCACCACGGCCCCGACCCGCGATCGGATCTCGGCGGCGGCGCCGTCAGCCAGCCCGGCCCGGGCGGCATCGTCCGGATGCATCTGCAAGGTGCAGCGGGCCCGACCCTTGACCAGCACCTCGACGTTGTGCATCCACGAGTTGTTCGAGCGCAGATCGCGACGACCGACGAGCACCAGCCGATCCGCATCGGCCGGATGAGCGAGCGCGTCGTCGAGCGCGGCCGACAGGCGGGCCAGATCGTCGATGATCGCCGGCGCGCCCAGTTCGATCGTTCCCGACGTGGTGCGCAGCGCGCCCGGCAGACGGGGTGTCAGCGGACCGAGATCGATTCCATGGGGTGCCGCAGCCAGCGCGTCGAGCGAGAGTCCGTCGGGCACGGCCCCGAACCAGTCGCCGTGGGCGCCGGTGCGGATCATCACGTCGACGAGGTGATCGACGGTCGAACGTGAGGGATCGGCGCGGACGACGGCGAGCAGTTCGTCCACGGAGCGATCGGCGATGGGGGAGTCGGGGGCGGCGATGGCGCCCTCGAGGGCTCCGACCAGGAGCATCTCGTCGAGCACGCCCGGATCGTCACCGGCGTCGGGCCCGGTGGCGATGAGGGCGAGTCGTCCGAGGATCTCGTGCTCCTGCGGCGCAGCGGTGGGGATCAGGGGCGGGGACCATTGCGCGAAGTTCCTCACCGCCAGGCTGAAGAAGGCCATGTGGTAGTCGGTGCGCTCCAGCGCGCTCGGTGGCGGGAGGATCACGTCGGCGAAGCGAGTCGTCTCGTTGCGGTACGGATCGACGCAGACCATGAACTCGAGGTCGGCCAATGCATCGGCGACGCGGGTGGAGTCGGGGATCGAAAGTGCCGGGTTCCCGGCCACTGTGACCAGCGCTCGCACCTTCCCCGCGCCCGGGGTGAGGATCTCGTCGGGCAGCGCCGCGGCGGGGAACTCGCCGCGCACCTCGGGGTGGTTGCCCACCCGACTGTGGCGACGCCCGGTGACGAAGCCGCGACCCCGTCCTCGGTCGCGGCCGGAATCGTGGGCGGGAAGCGGGAACATGGCGCCGCCGGGAGCATCGAGGTTGCCGGTGACGATGTTGAGGGCATCGACCGCCCACGAGGCCACGGTGCCGAACCCCACGGTGTGGGTGCCGATGCGGCCGTAGGCCACCGCCGTCGGGGCGGCTGCGAACTCGCGGGTCATGCGCACGATGTCGGCAGCGTCGATGCCGCACACCGGGGCGACGCGTGCCGGCGAGAACGGTGCGACGGTGTCGGCCACGGCCTCGATGCCCGTCACCAAGGTGTCGTCGATCGACACCAGATCCTCTTCGAACAGCACGTGCAGCATGGCGACGAGCAGATGGGCATCGGTGCCTGGGATGATGGGGATCCACTCGTCGGCGGCCTGCGCAGTGCGCGTGTGACGGGGGTCGACCACGACGATCTTCCCGCCGCGAGCACGGATGCGTTCCATGCGTCCGGGGAAGTCCGGCGCCGTGCACAGGCTCCCGTTCGACTCGTAGGGGTTGGCGCCCAGCATGAGCAGGTGATCGGTGCGATCGAGATCCGGCACCGGCATCAGTAGTGGATTGCCGAACAAGAGGCCACTGGACACGTGCTTGGGCATCTGGTCGACCGTGGACGCCGAGAACACGTTGCGCGAACCGATGGCCCGCACCAGCGGGGCGTTGAAGAGCACGGCACCGAGCGAGTGGACACTGGGATTGCCGAGATAGACGGCCACCGCATCTCGTCCGTCACGGTCGATCACCCGGCGCAGACCCTCGGTCACGATCTCCCAGGCCTCGTCCCACGAGACCTCGCGCCAGGTGGCGGTGGCCGGGTCGTCGCCAACGCGCACCACCGGTGCGCGCAGTCGATCCGGGTCGTCGTGCAACTTGGCGATCGATGCGCCTTTGGGACACAGGAAGCCGTTGGAGAACGGGTTGTCCCGGTCGCCGCGCACGCGCACCACCGCTCCGTCGCGCACGGTGAGCTCGAGTCCACACGTCGCCTCGCACAGTGGGCAGGCCCGATGGTGGATCGTCTCGGTCGTCATCGCTGGCGAGCGTACGCTCGACCCATGCGTGCTGTCGTCCTGACCGACTACGGCGAGGTCGAGGTGCTGCGGCTCGTCGAGATCGCCGACCCCGTACCCGGCCCCGAGGAGGTGCTGGTCGACGTCGTGGCCACCGCCCTCAACCGGGCCGACCTGCTCCAGCGGCGGGGTCTCTATCCCGGCCCACCGCTGGCCGGCTTCTCGCCGCCGGCTCCCGAGATACCGGGCATGGAGTTCTCGGGACGGGTGGCCGGACTCGGCGAACGGGTCACGCGATGGTCTCTCGGCGACGAGGTCATGGGCATCGTCGGCGGAGGCGCCCATGCCGAACGCCTCGTCGTGCACGCCGATCAGGTGCTGGCGGTCCCGACCGCGGTGGGCGTGGCCGATGCCGCCGCCATCCCGGAGGTGTGGATCACCGCCTACGACGCGCTCGTCGTGCAGGGCGGATTGACGTCGGGGCGAACCGCGCTCGTGCATGCCGGTGCGTCGGGTGTGGGTACGGCTGCCATCGGGATCTGCCGCGCTGTCGGTGCTCGGTGCATCGTGACCACATCGGGCGGAAAGGTCGAGGCCTGCCGCGCGCTCGGCGCCGATGTCGTCGTCGATTACACGTCGGCCGACTTCGTGGCCGCGGCGCTGGAGGCCACCGGAGGCGCCGGGGTCGACGTGGTGCTCGACGTGATCGGCGGCGGGTACGTCGACCGCAACGTGGCGTCACTGCGCGTGGGTGGCTGCATCGTGCAGGTCGGCACCATGGGCGGGGGACGGGCCGAGATCGCGTTGGGCGCGATGTTGCCCAAGCGCGCCACTCTCATCGGTACCGTGCTGCGACCGCGTCCGCTCGACGAGAAGATCGCCATCACCCGTCGGTTCGGTGCCGAGATCGCGCCCCTGTTCGACCGCGGCGAGTTGGTCCCCGTGATCGATTCCCGCTACCGCCTGGCCGACATCGCCGAGGCCCATCGACGCATGGAGTCGAATGCGAATGTCGGCAAGATCGTCATTGACATCGACGCGGCCTGAGCGGCCGATCGGTCAGCGGGACTCGATGGGGACGTAGTCGCGGGCCGATGCCCCGGTGTAGAGCTGTCGGGGTCGGGCGATGCGGGAGTTCTGATCGAGCATCTCGCTCCAGTGCGCCAACCAGCCCGAGATGCGGGGGATGGCGAACAGCACGGTGTACATGTCCACCGGGAAGCCCATGGCCTGGTAGATGAGCCCGGAGTAGAAGTCGACGTTCGGGTAGAGACGGCGGCTGATGAAGTAGTCGTCGGCCAACGCCACTTCCTCGAGCTTGAGCGCGATGTCGAGCAACTCGTTCTTGCCCGTCACCTCGAACACCTCGTAGGCGGTCTTCTTGATGATCTTCGCCCGAGGGTCGTAGTTCTTGTACACGCGGTGGCCGAATCCCTGCAGGACGGTGCGACCCTCGCGGACCTCCTTGATGAAGGGCTCGACCTGATCGAGCGTGCCGATGCTCGACAGCATCCGCAGCACCGCTTCGTTGGCACCGCCGTGACGGGGGCCGTACAGGGCGGCGGCGGCCGCCGCCGAGGCCGAATAGGGATCGGCGTGGGCCGAACCGACGACGCGCATGGCCGTCGTCGAGCAGTTCTGCTCGTGATCGGCGTGGAGGATGAACAGGAGATCGAGGGCCCGGGCCAGCACCGGGTCGGGCTCGAACCGCGGCTCTGCCACCTTCCACATCATCGACAGGAAGTTCGAGGTGAAGTCGAGCGAGTTGTCGGGGTAGACGAAGGGCATTCCGACGCTGTGACGGTGTGCACCGGCGGCGATGGTGGGCATCTTGGCGATCAGGCGAACGATCTGCTTGTGTCGACTGTCGAGATCGAAGATGTCCTTGGCGTCCGGGTAGAAGGTCGACAGTGCCGCCAGCGTCGACACGAGGATCCCCATGGGGTGGGCGTCGTGGTGGAAGCCCTCCATGAACCGCTTGCGCACGTTCTCGTGGATGAACGTGTGGTACGTGATCTCGTGCACCCAGGCATCGAGTTCGGGCTTGGTGGGGAGATCGCCGTGGATGAGCAGGTACGCCACCTCGAGGTAGGTGCTCTGCTCGGCCAGCTGCTCGATGGGATAGCCGCGGTAGCGCAGGATCCCGGCCTCACCGTCGAGTTCGGTGATCGAACTGGCGGCGGCCGCCGTGGTGCTGAAGGACGGATCGTAGAACCACACCCCGGGGAGCAACTTCGACCACGGACCGGCATCGACACCGCCATCCGTGATCGGGATCTCCACCGATTCTCCGGTGCGGTTGTCGGTGATCGTGACGCTGTCGGCCACTCGTTCTCCTCGTTCGTCCCGAGCCGGCGAAGGGGCTCGGATGCAGCGGATCTTCGGGCCCCGACAGCCTAGTCAGCCCCAGGGGGCCGCCGTTCCGGGCCCGCGTGAACACTGCGTGACGTCGGCGGGTCGGACGGCCGATCAGAGCGGGGTGTTGTCGTGGTTGCGGGGTTGGAGGCGTTCGCGCTTGTCGTCGAGCGCGTCGAGGGCGGCGGCGATCACGACCCGGGACTCGGCTGGGTCGATCACGGCGTCGATGAGACCCCGGTCGGCGGCGATGTAGGGATTGAGCAGGCGCTCCTCGTAGCCGGCCTCGAGTGCCGCTCGCTCGGTCTCGTCGATGCCCCGGTGGAGGATCTCCACCGCGCCCTTGGCCCCCATCACGGCGATCTCCGAGTTGGGCCAGGCCAGGGCGAGGTCGTTCCCCATGCGCTTCGAGTCCATGACGATGTAGGCGCCGCCATAGGACTTCCGCAGCGTGAGACACACCCTCGGCACGGTGGCTCGGGCGTAGGCGAAGGCCATCTGCGCGCCGTGGCGGATCATGCCGCGCCACTCGAGATCCTTTCCGGGGTAGAAGCCCGGTGTGTCGACCAGGGTGAGCAGCGGGATGTTGAACGCGTCGCAGAAGGCGACGAACCGCGCTCCCTTCTGCGATCCGGGGATGTCGAGGGTTCCGGCCAGCGCCGAGGGTTGATTGGCGACGATGCCGACCGGTCGCCCGGCCACGGAGGCGAATGCCGTCACCAGGTTGGGCGCCCACCCGGCGCGCACCTCGAACAGTTCGCCATCGTCGACGATCGAGCGGGCGATGGCGCGCACGTCGTACGAACCGGTGGGCGTGTCGGGGATGATCCCGGCGGTCTCCGGTGTCGCCCTATCGTCGGGATCGTCGGTGGGGATGGTCGGCGGCCGCTCGTCGTTGTGGGCGGGCAGGAAGTCGAACAGGGCGCCGACCCAGTCGGCGGCGGCGGCGGCGTCGGCCACCACGGCGGCAGCGACACCGGTGGTGCGGGCATGGGTGCCCGAGCCACCGAGATCGGCCGGCGCGATGGGAACGCCGGTGAACTGTCGGACCATGCGCGGGCCGCTCACGAAGGCGTAGGCGCTCTCGGTCATCACCACGAAGTCGGCCAGACCCAGAAGGAGTGCCGGGCCGGACACGGCGGGTCCATCGACGGCGATCACGGTGGGGACGATGCCCGAACAGGCGCTGAGCGCCTTGGCCGCCTGGCCCCACCCGTGCAGAGCGGCGAGACCCTCGGCGATGTCGGCGCCCGTCGACGACAGTTCGACCACCACGGGCAGGCGCTCGGCCAATGCGACGTGCGCGGCGTTGGCGATGCTCTCCCCGTCGCGGGGGGAGAGGGCGCCCCCCTTGCCGTCGTCGGTCGTGGGCCCACCGATGCGCACGCGCACGATTGGTCGCCGACCGTGCACCGTGTCGAGCGCGTCGATGTCGGCGTGCACGACTCCGGGAACCATGGCTCGCAACTCGAGCGCGCCACCCGACGATGGTGTGCGTGGGCGGCGCGTGGGGAACAGGGAGCCGTTCATCGTCGGGGTCAGGTCTCCACGGTGGGATGGATGCCGGGCTGCTCCTCGGCGCGTTCGCCGATGACGTCCTCGAGGACCTCGCGCAGCGCCCGGGCCGGAGCCGACAGTAACCCGTGACGACGGGTGGCGAGTCCGACGGCCCGTCCGGGCAGATCGTCGATGGGCGCCGTTCGCCAATCGAGATCGGGTCGGTTGGAGACGGCGGAGGCGGGAAGGATGGCCACGCCGAAACCCTCGAAGGCGAGGGAGGCGACCAGCCGAGTTCCGTCGACCTCGGCCTTCACCACGAGGTGCAGACCGCGTTCGGCGAACAGCACCTCGAGTTGCTCCCGGAACGGGTGGCCACGGGGTTCGACCAGGAGAGGTTCGCCATCGAGATCGGACAGGTTGAGGCGATCGATGTGGGCCAGCCGGTGGTCGACGGGCATGGCCAGCAGTCGGTGCTCGATGAACAGCGGCCGGGTCATGACCTCCGGATCGGGAACGGGCAGCGACAGCACGGCGATGTCGATGGCGCCCGACTCGAGTTGCAGGAGCAGCGACGCGGTGGTGGCGTCGTGCACGACCACGCGAACCCGTGGGTACCGCGCCGACATGGTGTCGACCAGGTGGGGGACCAGCCATCGTGCGGTCGTGCCGATGATGCCGATGCTCACCGGGCCGGTGACCTCGGCTCGGAGTGACGCCACATCGGAGGGCAGCGAGTCGAGTTCGGCCTGGATCCGGCGGGCCCGGGCGATCACCACCGAGCCCTCCGGGGTGGGGTCGCCCGAGGTCCGGTCGATGAGCACGGCGCCCAACTCCTTCTCCAACCGGGCCACGTGGGCCGAGACGTTCGACTGGACGGTGTGCAGGGCCTTGGCGGCGGCGGTGAAGCCCCCGTGGTCGACCACGGCGAGGAGGGACTGGAGTTGCCGAAGATCCATCGCTGGAAATGATGGCATGTATCGGCACAAACGGTTGGACCGATGGGCCGATCGTCGGCATACTCACGGGTAACAACGTCGGGCCGCCGCGGACCCCCCTCCGCTGGCCCGAAGAGGGTGTCGAGGCCATCCCCCCGGTTTCCACCTTCGTACCGGAGCCGACCCAACCCCCCGGGTCGGCTCCGGCAGTTTTCGGACCGATCGTCGTTCGGTCCTTGGGGGGCGCGGCCTCTCGTCCACCACCTAGGGTCGCCGGCATGGACAGGGGACCGGTCATCATCGAAGCCGCCATCAACGGCAACCGCACCAAGGAACACAACCCGAACGTGCCGCGTTCGCACGCCGAACTGGCTGCCGACACCCTGGCGGTGCTGGGCGCCGGCGCCTCGATCGTGCACAACCACGGCTCGGTGTTCGGCGATCCGCGTGAGGTGGCCGACGACTACCTCGCCGGGTGGATGCCCGTGTTCGCCGAACGTCCCGACGCACTGCTGTACCCGACCGCGAACTTCGGTCCGACCGGACTCGACTTCGAGCACCTGCACCTGTTGGCCGAGACGGGACTCATGAAGGTGAGCCTGTGCGATCCGGGTTCGACCAATCTCGGCGGCGTGGGACCCGACGGGCTGCCCGCCGCCGGCATCGTCTACTCGAACAGCTACGACTCGATCCGTTTCCAGATGGAACAGGCCGCAGCCGATCGCGTCGGACCGTCACTGGCCATCTACGAGCCTGCCTTCATGCGCACGACGTTGATGTACTGGCGGGCCGGGAAGTTTCCCGCCGGCACCATGATCAAGTTCTACCTGTCCACCGACCGTGGCTACATGGGAGCACCGTTCGGGCTGCCCGCCACGCGTCTCGCCCTCGATGCCTATCTCGAGATCCTCGGTGACTGTCCGGTGCCGTGGGCGGTCTCGGTCGTCGGCGGTGACGTGGTCGAGAGCGGGCTGGCCGAGTACGCGGTCGAGAAGGGTGGACACATCCACCTCGGTCTCGAGTTCTTCGGTGGCGATCGTCAGCCGACCAACGTGGAGTTGGTGGAGGAGGCCGCGGCGCTGTGCGCGCGTCTGGGTGTTGCCGTCGCCTCCTGCGAGGAGGCGGCCGCGATCCTCGGTCTGCCCCGCGCCTGAGACGAGCGAGGCTCCGTCGTCGGACGGTGCGTCAGGCCGCGCGCGTCGGATCGCCGGCGCCGCCCGACACGCACGTGTTGAGCGGCTTGTTCACCATCTCCTCGTCGGGGATCCGGTGGTAGGTCCCGTCGGAGCACCCCAGTTTCGGGTTGACCTCGGCGAACACCCCACCGGACTCGTTCTCCCAGCCGGGCACCGACCACACGTGCACCATCCATTGGGTCATGGTCAGCATCACCCCACCCACCGCAGTGCACATCTCCTTGGTGACCTCGCTGCGATCGGCCCCGAACGGCGCATCGATGCCGGTGGGGCCGAAGGTGATGCACGTGTTGGTGTGGTAGTGCCACGTGTCATTGGTGCCCGGGAAGCCGGTCGGTTCGATCTTCGACGTCGAGTAGTACATGAACCCGGCGATGGGGGACGTCGGATCGGTGCCGGCGTAGATCAACGCCTGCGGATGACGCAACGTCTCGTCGTTCATCACCCCGGCGGCGTTGAGTTCGGCGGCGCCGCTGCGGGTGTAGTGCACACCCAGTCCCGGTGTGTAGGGACCGGCTCGTCGGTAGCCGGCCGCCGCGGCGTCGGCGATGGTCGGGTACGTGGCCGCCACCTCGCGGGTGATGCCGAGCTGGCGATCGAGTTCGGCCTGGGTGGCCGGGTCGAGCGGTTCGTTGCGGATGGCGTGATGATGTCCGTTGCTCAGTGCCGACAGTCCCTTGTCGTCGGCGATGACGCACGCCTCGGTGGAATGGGCATGACCGTCGTCGGCGACGAGGTCCGGATTGGGTTTGAAGCCCTTCGGGCATCCGCCGTTGGCGTGGGCGTGGTTCGACGCGCTCGGTGAGGCCAGTGCCCCGGCGGCGAGGACGACGACGGCGAGCGGCACGATCGATGCCGGCACCAGTCGATCGGAACTCCAC
>VERC01000036.1 GCA_018882825.1 Acidimicrobiia bacterium
GGGTGAGGAGATTGGCCAGCGGACGACCGATGGTGAGTCCGCGGCCCACGATCACCACATGGCGACCCTCGATGGGTACTCCGTAGTGCACGAGCAGCGCCTGGATCCCCGCCGGTGTGCACGGCAGCGGCCCATCGACGCCCTGCACGAGGTGACCGAGGTTGACCGGATGCAGTCCGTCGACGTCCTTGGCCGGATCCACCCTCAGCAGCGCCGCTTCGAAGTCGAGGTGCTTCGGGAACGGGTACTGCATGAGATAGGCGTCGACGGCCGGATCGGCGTTGAAGCGATCGACGACGGCGAGCACGTCGTCCTGGGTGGCATCGGCCGACAGGTGCACATGATGGGAGACGATGCCCAGCGCCTCGCAGTCGCGGTGCTTCATGGCCACGTAGTTGGCCGAGGGACCGTCGTCGCCCACGAGCACGGTGCCCAATCCGGGGGTGACGCCCCGCTCGACGAGGGCCTGCACGCGACCGGACAACTCGGACTTGATCTGCGTCGCCACCGCCTCGCCGTCGAGCACCCGGGCCGTCATGGGGGCGACCCTAGTGGTCGTCGCTAGCGTTGCCGATCGTGGTCAGCCCCCTCTCGATCGGCCCTTGGCGACTCGATCCGCCCGTCGTACTCGCCCCCATGGCCGGGGTGACCAACAGCGCGTTCCGACGGCTGTGCCGCCGCTACGGCGCCGGGCTCTACGTCAGTGAGATGGTCAACGCCCGTGGCCTGCTCGAGGGCGGCGAACGCAGTCGGCAACTGGCCCGGTTCGCTCCCGACGAGTCACCTCGCTCGCTGCAGTTGTACGGCACCGATCCGGCCACGATCGCCGCCGCGGTGACGTCACTGGTCGACCAGGACCTCGTCGACCACATCGACATGAACTTCGGGTGCCCGGCCCCCAAGGTGATGCGCCACGGCGGTGGCGCGGCGGTGCCGGCGCGACCACGGCTGTTCGGCCACATCGTGGAGTCGGCCGTGCGCGCCGCCGGGCCGGTCCCGGTCACCGTGAAGATGCGCATCGGTCTCGACGACGACCGCACCACCTTTCTGGAGGCCGGGCGACTGGCCGCCGATGCCGGGGCCGCCGCCATCTCCCTCCACGCCCGCACCGCCGCCCAGCGCTATTCGGGTCGGGCCCGCTGGAGCGCCATCGGCGAGTTGGTGGAGACGGTGTCGGCCGTGGCCCCGGGTCTGCCCGTCCTCGGCAACGGCGACATCTGGACCGCGGCCGACGCGCTGGCCATGATCGAACGCACCGGCTGTGCCGGCGTGGTGGTGGGTCGGGCCTGTCTGGGGCGGCCGTGGTTCTTCGGACAGTTGGCCGATGCCTTCGCCGGTCGACCCGTGCGCCCCGAACCGACCCTCGGCGAGGTGACCGGCATCGCCGCCGAACACGCTCGACTGCTCACCGAGGACATCGACGAACGACGGGCCCTGTTGATGATGCGCAAGCACCTCGGCTGGTACATGACCGGGTTCGCCGTCGGTGCCCGGGCCCGCCGCGACCTCACGTCGGTGCGGACCCTGGCCGAACTCGACGATCGTCTCGGCGCCCTGGACCACACGCTGGTGGTCGACGCCACCACCGCGGCCCGACCACGGGGCACACAGTTCGGTCCCCATGCCGTGACCGTGCCCGAGGGATGGCTCGATGCCGATGCCGACGCGCCACCCGATCAACGGGCCGATGCCCTGGTGAGCGGCGGCTGATGCGACTCGTCCTGGCCTCGGCCTCACCCCGTCGACGCGAGCTGCTGGCCGATCTCGGACTCGCCTTCGAGGTGCGACCCGCCGACATCGACGAATCGGTGCGGGCCGGCGAGTCGGGCACGACGTACGTGGAGCGACTGGCCCGTGAGAAGGCGTTGGCCATGGCCGCACCCGACGAACTGGTGCTGGCCGCCGACACCACCGTCGATCTCGACGGCGACCTGCTCGGCAAACCCGTCGACGCCGACGACGCCCGCGCGCTGATGCGTCGATTGTCGGACTCCACCCATCACGTGCACACCGGCGTGGCCGCGGTGACGTTCGATCCCGATGCGTCCTCGCCGCGCGTGCTCAGCACCGTGGTCACCACGGCCGTCACCTTCGCCCCGGTGCCGGACGAGTGGATCGACTGGTACATCGACACGGGAGAACCGTTCGACAAGGCCGGCGGCTACGGGATGCAGGGGGCGGCGGCCATCTTCGTGCACCGCATCGACGGCAGTCCGTCGAACGTCATCGGTCTGCCCCTCGACGCCGTCGCCGCACTGGTGCGACGAGCGGGGCTGGACCTGTTCGACTTCGCCCGGTGAGGCGGGCACCGCAACTCACTTCGAACGCTTGACCGCCCGGAGCGTCTCGGACTTGGCGTACACGGGTACGGCCTCGGCGGCACCGGTGCCCACCGGCCAGGCCGGTGCCCGATAGATGGCCAGTCGCGCCGACTGGACGCAGTCGCCGGTGGACGCACAGGTGAGCGTGTTGGAGACACCCCGGTAGTCGGTCACCACCCGCATGGCCTCCACCAGTTGTCGACGATCGATGACGAGGGTTCCATCGCGCCCCACCGTGGCCACGCGCTGCACCGCGTCGAACACGAGATTGGCGGCATCGAACGCCGATGTGTTCCACACCGAAGACGGTGCCTGTCCGTAGATGGTGCGATAGGCGGACCGGTACTCGTCCCGATAGAAGGGGCGATCGACGAGCGCGGCGATGTCGGGGCCCGAGGCGAAGGCCCCGATCCGGGCCGCAGGACGCAGCACGGCCGCCGTGGTGCAGGCATCGCTGGTGACCGCCACCAGTCCGGCGGTGGCCGGGTTCGATCCGATGGCCCCGAGAAGGTCCTCGCACACCGGCGAGTTCACCGGCAGGTACACCGCCTGGAATCCACCGGCCGCGATGCGTCCCACCACCGGTGCGGGATCCTCTCCGGAGCGAAGGGTGAACGTCTGCAACTCGGGCTGTCCGAACGAGATCATCCGCGTGGAGAACACGCTGGACAGTTCGTCGGCGTACACGGTCCCGTCGACCACCACCGCCAACCGGTCGAGTCCGAGCTCACCGCCCACGAAGTCGGCCACCACCGAGCCCTGCATGAGGTCGTTGGGGGCGGTGCGGAAGTAGGTGCGGGAGGGATCGGTCGAGGTGGTGAGGATCGGCGCCGTGTTCTGGGCCGAGACCATCAGCACACCGGCCTCGGCCACGACCGGTTCGGCCGCCTTGTACGCCGCGCCCGAACAGGTGGTGCCGATGATCGCCACCAACGACTTCTCGTTGAGCAACTGACCGGCACCCGAACGTCCACCCTCGGCCGAACACTGGTCGTCGACCGCCAGCAGGTCGATCTCGCGGCCGAGCAGACGGCCGGGCGCACCATCGAACGATCCGTCGAGGTAGTCGATGGCCAGACGGATCCCGCGCAGCGCATCGGCACCCGTGGCGTCGGCGTCCTTGCCGATGCGGAGCAGCGCCCCGAGCGGCACGGGCTCGTCGGGCGCGATGCGCACACAGTCCGCCCCCGACCCGGTGCAGGTGTCCGGACCGGCAGCCAGCACTCCGGCGGGTCCGACCCACGGCAGGTACACCCCGGTGCGCACCTCGGCCGCCATGTCCCGAACCGGTGCCCGATCGACGATGAAGGGGCCGCGGAACGGCGCCGAGATCCCGACGATGAGCGCCAGGTCGAGGGCGACGACGACGACGATGCCGACCGCCACGTACACCGTGTTCCCGCCGGTGCGCAGCGCCACGAACAAGGCGTTGACGATGAGGGCGAAACCGGCGATGACGCTCAACAGGAACAACTGGATCGGCATCTCGCTGTCGGCGATGGAGATGAGTTCGCGCCGCACGGTGGTGAGGTCGGCCATGGACTCCTCCATGGCATTGGCGGTGGCCGAGGGGACATAGGGACGGCTGGCGATGGCGAAGGACACCGATTGCAGTTCCTGCAACGAGAGGAAGGCCGGCGAGACCCGCGGTGCCCGTGGGTCGTTCGAGGCGAAGGCGCTCCAGTCGTAGCGGGCCGAGTCGGAGAGATAGCTGCCGAGTCGCTGCTGCACGAGCGAGGTGTCGACCGAGGGCAGCCCCTCCGAGGCCCACGCCAGACGACTGGAGGCCGCCACCTCGCGACCGACCAGGGTCTGGGCCTGCCGCAGGGTCGAGTACTCGGAGTTGATGAGGAAACCCGTGAGGATGGCGAACAGGCTCCCCAACGCCGTCATGTAGGCCGCCGCCGCCATGCCGGTGCGTTCCCGGTTGTCACCGATGCGCGAGTGCAGCAGGAGGTACGTACCGGCCGACACGGCCCCGACCACCGCCATCGCCAGGAGGAACAGCATCCAGTTGGGCAGTGAGGTCAACCACGTCACCGCTCTGTCATCCGTTCCGTGGCGCCGGCGCCACCAGTTCGACGGCGTTTCCGTCGGGATCGCGCAGTTGCAGCGAGGGCGTGCCCGACTCGTCGACGATCGACGGCACGTCGAGGCCGCGGGTGCGCAGTTCGGCGGCCCACGCCTCCAGCGTCGGGCCGTCGGGAACGGCGAACGCCACATGGTCGATCGGTGACCGATCGACGTCGGGGTCGCCGGGCGACACCACGATCACCATGCGCGCGGCGCGACTGCGCAGCGCCACCACGTCGCCGTGCTCCGACATGACCTCCATGCCCAGCACCGCGCAGTACCAGTCCACGCACGCCGGAACGTCGCGGACCCGCAACTGCAGGTGACTGAAGCCGGTGACCGGAGCGTCCATCGGGGAAGTCTCGCCCACGCTCAGTGCCGGAAGTGGCGTTCGCCGGTGAGGACCATGGCGAGCCCGGCGGCGTCGGCCGCCGCGATCACCTCGTCGTCGCGGATCGACCCACCGGGTTGGATCACGGCGGTGGCCCCGGCCTCGATGGCGGCATCGAGACCGTCGGCGAACGGGAAGAACGCGTCCGAGGCATAGGCCCCACCCCGGGCCCGACCATCGGCCTTCACCGCGGCGAGGTGACCGGCGTCGCGACGGTTCTGCTGACCGCACCCGATGCCCACGGCCTGACCGTCCTTCACCAGCACGATGGCGTTGGACGTCACCTTGGCCACGATCCGCCAGGCCAGCACGAGGTCGGCCCATTCGGCGTCGCTCGGCGCCCGTTCGGTGGCCACCGACCACGTGGAGCGGTCGATGCCGACCGGATCGGAGGTCTGTACGAGATACCCGCCGTCGATGGGCCGCAGGGAGAGCTCGGGCGTGCTCGGGGCCGAGGCCTCGAGGATGCGCAGGTTCTTCTTGGTCTGGAGCACCTCGAGCGCGTCGGCGTCGAACGCCGGCGCCACCACCACCTCGGTGAACACCGGGGCGATGGACTCGGCCACGGCCTTCGTGACGGTGCGATTCAGGGCGATGATGCCACCGAAGGCGCTCACCGGATCGCACTGGTGCGCCCGCGTGTAGGCGGCGAGGAGGTCGTCGGCCACGGCCACACCACAGGGGTTGGCGTGCTTGATGACCACCGCCGCGGGTCGGTCGCCGATCGCGTGCACCAGTTGCCACGCCGCCTCGGTGTCGTAGACGTTCAGATACGACATCTCCTTGCCGCCGAGTTGGCGGGCACCGTCCCACCAGCCGCGCTCCCCGACCGTGGCGTAACGGGCGCCGACCTGATGGGGGTTCTCGCCGTAGCGCAGCACCTGCTCGCGTCGCAGTTCGATCGTCAGCGTTTCGGGCAGTTCGTCCGGCGCCTCGGTGACGCGAGTGCCACCGGCGGGCATGCCGGCGTCGAACCAGGCGAGGATCTCGGCGTCGTACGCCGCCGTGTGGGCGAAGGCGTCGCGGGCCAACCGCCTGCGGGTGACAGGTGACAGCGAACCCTCGGCGCGCAGCTCGGCCACCACCTCGGCGTAGCGCGACGGATCGGTGACGATGCCGACGTGGGCGTGGTTCTTGGCCGCCGCGCGCACCATCGCCGGTCCACCGATGTCGATCAACTCGATCGACGGATCGGCCGAGAACGGATAGAGGTTGGCCACCACGAGGTCAATGGCGTCGATGCCGTAGGCCTCCATGTCGGCGCGGTGTTCGGCGTCGGTCGGATCGGCGAGGATGCCGCCGTGCACCTTCGGATGCAGGGTGACGACGCGGTGGCCGAGGATGGCCGGGAAACCGGTGAGGTCGGCGACGTCGGTGACGGGGATACCGGCCTCGGCGATGGCGCGGGCCGTGCCGCCGCTGGAGACCAGGTCCCAGCCCATCTCGTGCAGGGCGCGAGCGAGTTCCACGATCCCGGTCTTGTCGTACACGGACAGGAGTGCCCTCACTGGACGCTCCCCCTTTCCATGATGTCGGCGATGGTGCGGACGTAGATCCGACGCTCCACTTCCTTGATGCGTTCGTGCAGCGACTCGACGGTGTCGTCGGGCGCCACGATCACCGCCTCCTGGGCCAGGATGGGTCCGGCGTCGACCTCCTCGGTGGCGATGTGCACGGTGCAGCCCGTGACCTTGACGCCGTGGGCCAGCGCGTCGGCCACACCGTGCCATCCGGGGAACGACGGCAACAGCGCCGGATGAGTGTTGAGCACGCGCCCCGGATGGGCGTCGAACACCGCGCGGCCGAGGATGGTGCCGAAACCGGCCATGGCCACCAGGTCGATGTCCCACCCGGCCAGCACACCGACCAACTCGGCGGTGTAGCCGTCACGATCGAAGTCGGCACCGAAGCTGCGCCGCTCGAGCCGCTCGCAGGGGACCCCGCACCGGGCGGCGACCTCCTCGGCCCCGCAGGCCCGATCGACGACCACGAGGGTCACGGACACGCCGGCGGCGCAGATGGCGTCGAGGATCGTTCCACTCCCCGACGCGAGCACGGCCAGTCGCATGACGGCCGAACCTAGCAGGGGGCCGTCAGCGACCTTCCGGGCATGGCGCCGGTGTGCTCACCGTCCTCCATGAACACCTCACCGTTGACCAGCGTCCACGCGTAGCCCTCGGCCCGTTGCACGAAGCGACCGGCGCCGGCCGGGAAGTCGTGGGTGAAGGTGGGCAGGGGCAGGAACAGCCCGTCGAGGTCGAGCACGTTCACATCGGCCCGAGCGCCGGGGCGCAGCACACCGCGGTCGGCCAGTCCGAACAGGGCCGCGGCGCGACCGGTGAGTTGGTGCACGCCCTCGCCCACCGACATGAGTCCGCGTTCACGCACCCAGTAGGAGAGGAAGAACGTGGGTTGACTGGCGTCGAGGATCTGTCCGACATGCGCGCCCGAATCGGCCAGGCCCAGCATCATGCGCGGATCGGTGAGCATCTCGGCGATGGCCGGGAAGTCCTGGTTGAGGATCGGCCAGTTGAGGATCACCGCGCCGTCGGTGGCGTCGACCAGATCGAGATAGGCCTCGACCGCGCTCGTACCCGCCCGCTCGGCATGGGCGGCCAGGCTGTCGGTGGGTCGACAGTCGTACCGCGCGCCGCGCTCGGGAGTGAGCACGTAGAACTCGCGACACGACTCGAGTCCGCGTGGGCCGTCACCGGCGGCGATGAGCCGGGACCGCACTTCCGGATCGCGCAACACCGCCACGCGTTCGTCGAGCGACAGGCCGTCGAGCACCTCCCAGCCCGGTCGATGACCGAACGGTGTGTGATGGCCGAGGGAGAAGATCACGCCGATGCTGCGCGAAGTCGTCTGCGGGCGCAGGTCGGCGCCGTCGGCGTTGGCCTGCGCCACGAAGTCGAGAACCTCGCGCCACTGGTTCGGCGCACTCAGCACGTTGGTGAGGTTGAAGGTGAACGGTCGGCCGGCGGCACGACTCATGGCCGCCATGATCGCCACCTCGCTCTCGGCCCGGTCGGTGCCCGGTCCCTCACCGTCGAAGCGCGGCGCGCACCCGAGCACACCGCGACCGTGGGTGCGCAGCACCGAGGCCAGCGTCACCAGCTCGCGTTCGACCGCCCAGGTTCCGGGCACGTTGCGGCCATCGGCGGCCACGTGCCGACCGGTGCGCGAGGTGGAGAACCCCACCGCACCGGCGCGCATCGCCTCGTCGACGAGGTCGACCATCAGCGCCAGTTCCTCGTCGGTGGGAACGGCGTCGGCATCGAGTGACCGATCGCCCATGGCGTAGTAGCGAACCGCGCCGTGCCCCACGAAGCCGCCGTGGTTCAGTCCGGTGGGTGTGGCATCGAGCCAGCGCAGGTAGTCGCCGTGCGTCGTCCACGTCCACGGCAGTCCCTCGAGGATCGACCGGGCGGGGATGTCCTCCACCGATTCCATGGCCGAGGCCAGGAAGCCGGCGTCGCCCGGACGCACCGGGGCGAAGGTCATCCCGCAGTTGCCCAGCACCACCGAGGTGACACCGTGCCAACACGTCGACGTGCCCAACGGGTCCCACCCGAACTGCGCGTCGAGATGGGTGTGCACGTCGATGAACCCGGGGGTGACGAGCCGTCCCTCGGCCTCGAGCGTGCGCGCTCCAGTGCCGACGTCGTCACCGATGGCCACGATGGTGTCGCCGTCGATGGCCACCTCGGCCGGGCGCGGTTCGGCACCGGTCCCGTCGACGACGAGCCCTCCGCGGATGACCAGATCGTGCATGCCCCGACAGTACCGACGGGGCGGTGGCTCAGGCCCAGCCGTGCTCGCGGACGACCTGCACCATCAGTTCGCCGGCCTCGGTGGGGTTCTTGCCCACGCGCACACCAGCGGCCTCGAGGGCCTCCATCTTGGCCGCGGCGGTGCCCTTGCCACCGGAGACGATGGCTCCGGCGTGGCCCATCTTCTTCCCCGGAGGCGCGGTCACACCGGCCACGTAGGAGACGACCGGCTTGGTCATCTTCGTGGCGATGAACTCGGCGGCCTCCTCCTCGGCCGACCCACCGATCTCACCGATCATCATCACGGCCTTGGTGTCGGGGTCGTCCTCGAAGGCGGCGAGGCAGTCGATGAACGAGGTACCGGGCACGGGATCGCCGCCGATGCCCACACAGGTGGTCACACCGATGTCCTGCAACTTCAGTTCGTAGAGCGCCTGGTAGGTGAGGGTGCCCGAACGGCTGACGATGCCCACCGGCCCACCGGGCTTGGCGATCTCGCCGGCGGTGATGCCGATGTTGCACTTCCCGGGACTGATGATGCCGGGGCAGTTCGGGCCGAGCAGGCGCACGTTCGGGAAGTCACGCTTCAACTTGTTGAAGAACCACGCCTCGTCGTGGGCCGGCACACCCTCGGTGATGCACACGATGAACTCGACGCCGCCTTCGGCTGCCTCCATCACCGCGGCGCGCACGCCGGGCGCCGGGATGAAGATGCACGAGGCGTTGGCACCGGTGGCGGCGACCGCGTCGCCCACCGAGGCGAAGATCGGGATGCCGTCCACGTCGGTCCCGGCCTTCTTGGGGTTGGTGCCGCCGACCACGTTGGTGCCGTAGTCACGGTTGCGTAGGCCGTAGAAGCGTCCCTGGGAACCGGTGAGGCCCTGGTAGACGACCTTGGTGTTCTCGTCGACGAAGATGCTCACGTCGTCCTCAGTTCTTCTTGGCGAGTTCGACGGCGGTCGCCGCGGCCTCGAGCATGGTGGGCTTGCTCTGGAGCTTGTCGGAGAGGTGCGGGGCCAACAGCGCCCGTCCCTCCTCGGCGTTGGTGCCGTCGAGGCGGATCACGATCGGCGCCGAGATGTCGACCATCTCCAGGGCGCCGATGATGCCCTTGGCCACCTCCTCGCCCCGCGTGATGCCACCGAAGATGTTGATGAAGATCGACTTCACGTTGGGGTCGTCGTTGATGACCTGCAGCGCGCCGGCCATCACCTCGGCGTTGGCCCCGCCACCGATGTCGAGGAAGTTGGCGGGCTTGCCACCGGCCTGGTTGACGACGTCGAGTGTGCTCATGGCCAGACCGGCACCGTTGGCGATGACGCCCACCGTTCCGTCGAGGCCGACGTACTGGAGTCCCTTGGCGTGGGCCGCCTCCTCGCGCTCGTCGCGCACCTGCGTGCTCTCGTACTCGGCCCACTCGTGACGGAAGTCGGCGTTGTTGTCGAGCGTGACCTTGGCGTCGAGCGCGTGCACGTTGCCGTCGGTCTTCACGATCAGCGGGTTGATCTCGGCCAGATCGGCGTCACCGTCGGTGTAGGCGGTGTAGAGCTTGCGCAGCAGTTCGACGGCGCCGTCGGTGACGGCCGGGTTCAACCTGGCCGCCGTCACCCACTCGCGACACTGGGCCTCGGAGAGTCCGTCGACCGGATCGATCCAGATCTTGGCGATGGCATCGGGGTTGTCGACGGCCACCTGCTCGATCTCGACCCCGCCCTCGGCCGACAGCATGCCGAGGTGCTTCTTGGCCGATCGATCGAGGGTGAACGAGGCGTAGTACTCCTCGGCGATGTCCGAGGCGTGCTCGATCCACAGGATCCGGGTGATGTGTCCCTTGATGTCGAGCCCGAGGATGTTGCCGGCGTGCTCCCGCACCTCGTCGGCGTTGGTGGCGAGCTTGACGCCTCCCGCCTTGCCGCGACCTCCGGCGTGCACCTGCGCCTTGACCACCACCGGGTAGCCCACGGCGTCGGCAGCGGCAACGGCCTCGTCGACGGAGCGGACGGCCCGGCCGTCGGAGACGGGGATGCCGAAGGTGGCGAAGAATTGTTTGCCCTGATATTCGAGTAGATCCACGGCCGGACAACGTAGCCACTCGACGGGCCTCGGACCCAACCCCCGGGACCGCGCTGGGGAACGGGCACCGACGGGGCCATACTGCGACCATGCCCGTTCAGGAGTCCCGCCGACGGACCTCCCGCTCCCTCGTGCTGGCCGTGGCCGGCGTCGCCGTCGGGATCATGCTGGTCCTCGGACTGTTCGTGATCGCCATCCCCTCGCTCACCGAGTCGGGCACCATCGAGGTGCAGTTGGGGTCCGACACCTACGACGCCGGTGGGGCCGCCTCCCGGTCGGAGAACATCCGCGACGGCGGTCCCCTGCTGTTCTCCGACGTGTCCAGCGGCAATCGCGACATCTACCTGCAGCACATCGGTGACGACATCCAGACCGGTTGGTACGCATTCGACGCCCGCCGGGTGGGTCAGTCCCGGAACTGCACCCTCGTGTGGCAGCCGGCCGAGTCGACCTTCCGCGACCCCTGCGACGACACGGTGGTCCCGGCCGACGGGGCCGGTCAGCCGACGTACCCGGTGACGATCACCGACAAGGGCAAGGTCGTGATCGACCTCACACCCGACGAACCGCCCACCGGCTCCCGCTGAGCACTCTCCGACCGACGCGCCGTGCGTGCCCTCAGGCCGAGACGGTCGGTGCGGAGGCCGGTGCAGAGGCCGATACGCCCGAGGCCACGGCGCTCTGCGTCCGTTCTGCACCCCGACGCGGCTGACGCAGGAACAGCACCAACGTCGGCACGAGGTAGCCGAACCAGGCCACGACCTGGAGCACCGACAACGAGGCCCGGAAGTTGAACAGGCCGCTCAACAACGAGCCGTACCAGGCCTCTTCGTCGTACCACGACGGCATGGTCAGGGCGACGGCGTCCTCACCCGGCAACCACCCGAGTTCCTGGAACTCGTGCACGGCGTAGGACAGCACGCCGGCCGCCACCACGATCAGCAGTGCGCCGGTCACCAGGAAGAAGGTGGAGAGGTTGAAGTTCACGGCCCGCTTGTAGAGGAGATACCCGAGCACCACCGACACGGCGAGGCCGAGCACCCCACCCACCGCCGGATGACCCGTTCCCGACGTGGCCTGATCGTTCGTCCACAGGAACAGCGCGGTCTCCAGTCCCTCGCGCCCGACGGCCACGGCGGCCAGCACGGCCAGCGCCACGCCGCCGACGTCGAGGGCGGCATCCATCTTCCCGTGCAGTTCACCCTTGATCGTGTGCGCGGTGCGACGCATCCAGAACACCATCCACGTGAGGAACCCGACGGTGAGCAGCGACATGATCCCGGCGAAGGCCTCCTCGGCCTCGTCGCTGAGTGAGTTCGAAGTGATGTCCAGCACGAGGACGAAGCCGAGGCTGACCACCACGGCGATCCCCACACCGATCCAGATCCAGCGCAGGTGCTCGGTGCGCCGCACCTTGACCAGATAGGCCACGAGGATGCCGACGATCAGCGCCGCCTCGAGCCCCTCGCGCAACCCGATGAGGAAGTTGGAGAACATGGCGAGATGTTAGGCATGCCTAACGGATCTGACAAGTCGTCAGATCCGGGGATCACTCGCCCACCGGCTCCAGCGGCGCCCACGCCAGGAGGAGTCGCTTCTCCCCCACCGAGGGGAAGCGCACCACCGCCTCGGTCTTGTCGCCGGTGCCCTCCAGGGCGAGGATCACGCCCTCGCCGAACTTGCCGTGCCGCACGTCGTCGCCCACCTTCAGCCCCAGTCGATCGGCACCGCTGGGCTCGGGCGGAGCCGGACGCAGCGCCGCCTCCCGGGCCTCGTCCCGCCGGGACCGTCCGCCGATGACCGAGCCCGACCACTCGTCGTCATCGGCCCGCCGACCCCACTCGCCGGACCGGTCGCCCCGACCCCAGGTGCCCGTGGACCTCGACGCTGACGAACCGACGGTGCCGGTGGACCGTCGACTCCCCTTCACCGACTCCACCAACTGCTCGGGGATCTCGTCGAGGAAGCGGCTGGGCGGGTTGTACTGGGTGCTGCCGTACATCGTGCGGCACCACGCGTGCGAGAGATGGAGCCGTTCCTTGGCGCGTGTGATGCCGACGTAGGCCAGCCGGCGCTCCTCCTCCAACTCGTCGGGGTCGCCGATCGACCGGGAGTGGGGGAACACGCCGTCCTCCAGGCCGATCATGAACACGCACGGGAACTCGAGACCCTTGGCCGAGTGGAGCGTCATGAGCACGACCGAGGACTCGTCGCCGTCGAGCGCGTCGATGTCGGCCACCAGACTCACCTGCTCGAGGAACTCGTCGACCGAACCGACCTCGCGGGCCGCACCCACCAGTTCGGCGAGGTTCTCGATGCGACCGTCGGCCTCCACCGAGTGCTCGGCCTCCAGTTCGGCGACGTAACCGCTGCGCTGCAGCGCGGCCTCCAGCACCGCCGCGGGACCACTCTCGACCAACGGTGTGAGTTCGTCGAGGAGGGCGAGGAACGTGGCGATGCCCTTGGCCGCCTTGCCCGTCACCCCGGCGGCCGGGGCCTCGCGCAGGGCCTCGGTGAACGACAGGCCGTGGGCGCGCGCATGGGCGTCGAGTCGGCCCACCGATGACTCCCCCACCCCGCGCTTGGGCACGTTGAGCACTCGCTTGCAGCTGACCTCGTCGGCCGGGTTGACCGTCAGTCGCAGGTAGGCGAGCGCATCCTTCACCTCACGGCGGTCGTAGAAGCGCGTGCCGCCGATCACCCTGTAGGAGATCCCCATGCGCACGAGGAACTCCTCGAGCACCCGGCTCTGGGCGTTGGTGCGATAGAGCACGGC
>VERC01000037.1 GCA_018882825.1 Acidimicrobiia bacterium
ATCCTGCTCGACGGTGCCGACGCGGTGATCGCCCAGCAGGAGATTCTCGACGTCGGTGTCAACGACATCCGGGTGGGCATGCACGTGGAGATCGTGTGGGCCCCCGAGGGTCAGCGCAACGTCGACGACATCGACAACCGGAGCCGGGGCAGCGGCGGTGACGCCATCCTCGGCTGGCGTCCCACTGGTGAGCCGGACGAACCGGCCGATCTCTATCTGGAACGGATGATGTGATGGCACCCACAGAGAACGACATCGCCATCGTCGGTTTCGCGCAGACCGCGCCCGACCGACGCACCAACCTCACCGAGGCCGACTTGGTGCTCCGCTCGATCAAGCAGGTCATGGCCGACGTCGGTATCGACAAGTCCGAGATCGGGTTCACCGTCTCGGGTTCGTGCGACTACCTGAGCGGTCAGGGCTTCTCGTTCGTGCAGAACACCGACGCCTACGGGATGGTGCCGGCCATCAACGAGTCCCATGTGGAGATGGACGGGGCGTGGGCCATGTACGAGGCCTATGTCCGGTTGCTCCAGGGCGACATCGACGTGGCCATCGCCATCGGCGTGGGCAAGAACTCCAACTCCGATCCGGAGACGCTGTTCACGGTGGAGTTCGACCCCTACTACCTGACGCCGCTCGGAGCCGACACGTGGTCGCTGGCCGCGCTGCAGGCCCGGGCGCTCATCGATGCCGGCAAGGCCACCGAGCGTGACTTCGCCGAGGTCGTGGTTCGCAATCGCGCCGCGGCCAAGGCGAACCCGTACGCCCAGCTCAGCGGTGACTTCTCCGTCGACGAACTGCTGGCCGCCGACTACGTCCGCAACCCGTTGCGCAAGGCCGACCTGCCCCCGACCACCGATCAGGCGGCTGCCGTGATCCTGGCTCGGGGAAAGCGGGCCTATGACCTGTGCGAGCGTCCGGCGTGGATCACCGGTATCGACCATCGCATCGAGGCGCACCTGCCCACGATGCGATCCGACATCACCACCTCGGTCTCGACCCGGCTCGCCGGGCAGGGCGCCGGCGTGGGCTCGGCGCCGATCGAGGTGGCGGAGCTGCATGCGCCGTTCAGCTTCCAGGAGTTGATCCTGCGCGAGTCGCTCGGTCTCGACGCCTCGACCGAGGTCAACCCGTCGGGTGGTGCGCTCGCCGCCCACGCCGTCATGGTCGCCGGTCTCGTCCGTGTGGGCGAGGCGGCCGACCAGATCATCAAGAACGGCCGCAACCGGACACTGGCCCATGCCACGTCCGGGCCGTGCCTGCAGCAGAACCTCGTGTGCGTCCTGGAGGGTGACCGATGAGCCATCAGCCCGTAGCCGTCGTCGGTGTGGGGCAGACCCACCACAAGCGCAAGCGCGCCGACGTCTCCATCGCCGGTCTCGTACGCGAGGCCGCTCAGCGCGCCCTCGAGGACGCCAACATGGACTGGGGTGATGTCGAGGCCGTCGTGCTCGGCAAGGCCCCTGACTTCTTCGAGGGCGTCATGAAGCCCGAGATGTACCTCGCCGACGCGCTCGGTGCGGTGAACAAGCCCATGTTCCGCGTGCACACCGCCGGCTCGGTCGGTGGTTCGACCGGCATCGTCGCCTCGCACCTCGTGTCGAGCGGGCGCCACAAGCGGGTGTTGGCCGTCGCCTTCGAGAAGCAGTCGGAGGGCAACGCCCAGTTCGCCCTCGGTGGCGGCAAGGGCGCGTCCATCGGTGCCGGTGGCGCCTTCGCTCCGTTCATCCGCGCCTACATCCGTCGCTCGGGTGCGCCCGAGGACATCGGCTGGATGGTGGCGGTGAAGGACCGTCTCAACGGTGCCAAGAACCCGTACGCGCATCTCAAGTTGGCCGACATCACGATCGACAAGGTGAAGGAGTCCCCGATGATGTGGGATCCCCTCCGCTTCCTCGAGTCGTGCCCGTCGTCGGACGGGGCCTGCGCCATCGTGTTCGGTGACGAGGACACGGCCAAGAAGGCGTCCAAGCCTCCCGCCTGGGTGCTGGCCACGGCCATGAAGTCCGAGCCCGGGTGGTACTCGGGTCGCGACGCGGTCAACCCGCAGGCGGCGCATGCCTGTGCGGCCGAGATCTACAAGCAGGTGGGCATCACCAACCCCCGCGAGCAGATCGACTGCGCCGAGTTGTACGTGCCGTTCAGCTGGTACGAGCCGATGTGGCTCGAGGCCCATGACATCGCCGCTCCCGGAGAGGGCTGGAAGATGACCCAGTCGGGGGCCACGGCCCTCGACGGTGACTTCCCGGTCAACATGTCCGGTGGCGTGCTCTCGTCGAACCCGATCGGTGCGTCCGGTCTGCTGCGGTTCGCCGAGGCGGCCCTGCAGGTGCGGGGACTGGCCGATGAGCATCAGGTGCCCGGAGCCAAGTTGGCCCTGGCCCAGGCCTACGGCGCCAATGCGCAGTTCTATTCGATGTGGGCGGTCGGTTCGTCGCTCGATCCTCTGGGTTGAGTTCGGTCCGATGACGTGACGGAGGCGGCCCGATCGGGTCGCCTCCGACGCGTCCCGGTCGGGGGTGGTGATGACGATGACGACAGCACTGGTGCTCGGTGGCGGTGGAGTCGCCGGGATCGCGTGGGAGATCGGTGTCCTCGACGCGCTGGCGCACGCCGGCGTGGACCTCACCGTGGCCGAACGCATCGTGGGCACCTCCGCCGGTGCGGCCGTCGGTGCGCAGTTGTGCACGGGCGAGTCACTCGAGTCGTTGTGCGCGCGACAACTGGTGCCGGTCGAGCACAGCGGTGAGTTGTCGATCGACAGCAGTCTCGACGGACTGCTCGAGCAGTTCGCCGCCTGCTTCGAGGGTGCGCCCGACGAGATCGAACTGCGACGGCGATTGGGACGGGTGGCGCTCGACGCCCCCACCGTCGAGGAGTCGGCCCGTCGCGCAGTCATCGAGTCCCGCCTGTCGGTCCACGAGTGGTCGGCCCGCGACCTGCGCGTCACCGCCGTCGATGCCCACTCCGGCGAGTTCCGCGTGTTCGACCGCACCTCCGGGGTGCCGCTCGTCGACGCGGTGGCGGCCAGTTGCGCGGTGCCCGGCATCTGGCCCCCGGTCACCATCGGCACATCGCGCTTCATCGACGGTGGGATGCGCAGCGGTACCAATGCCGACCTCGTCGAGGGTGCCGACGTGGTCGTGATCCTGGCGCCGTTCCCCGGCGGGTTCGGGCCGACCGTCGAGGGCGAGGCGGCCGCGCTGCGAGCGGCGGGCGCGGTCGTCGAGGTCATCGCCGCCGACGTGACCTCGCTGGCCGCCTTCGGCACCAACGTGCTCGATCCCGCCACCCGAGCCCCGGCGCTGCGCGAGGGACGTCGTCAGGGCGCGCTCGAGCACGAGCGCATCGCGGCGGTGTGGTCGTGACGCGGTCCACGCCGTCGGAGACGGCCGAACTGCTCCGTCGTCTGCGCGAGGACATGGGATCGTTGCGCCGCATCACCGGGAGTCAACGACTCGACCGGTTGATCGCGGCCCGCTCGGGGGTGTCGATCGGCGTCGCCGCCGTCGCCGTGCTCGGCAAGGTCATCGAGGACGGACCCATGCGCATGTCCGACCTGGCCGAGGCCGTCCGCACCCAACCGGCCGCGCTGACCCGACAGGTCCAGGCGCTGGAGGCCGAGGGCTTCGTGGAGCGGGCCGCCGATCCCGCCGACGGCCGGGCCTCGGTGGTGACGGCCACGGCTGCGGGGCGCGTCGCCCATCGTCGCATCGAGGCGGCCAATGACGAGTTGATGGCCGAGCAGCTCGACGACTGGACGACCGAGGAACTGGCCGAACTGGTCGATCATCTCGATCGACTGGTCGCCGATCTGCGCGCCGTGCCGGCGTCGCGTCGCCCCCGGGCCGTCGGATGAGCGAGGGCGGGTCCATCGGCGCCGCGCCCGATGCGGTGGCCGAGTACCACGAGCGGGGCTGGTGGGGCGATGACACCGTCGGCTCGCTGGTGCGTCGATGGGCCGAGGAACGGCCGGGGGCTGCGGCCTACATCGCCGACGGACGTCGGTACACATGGGCCGAGTACGACCGCGATGCCGATGTCATCGCCCGGACCCTGGCGGCCGGTGGCGCGATGCCGGGTGACCGGATCGCCGTGATGCTGCCCGATGGGCCGGCGGTACACGCCGTGTTCGTCGGCATCGAACGCGCCGGATGCGTGGCGGTGGGGATCGGGGCCCGGGCCGGTGACCGCGAGGTGGTCCACCTGCTCGGACTCACCGGTGCCCGCACGCTGGTGACATCCCCGCAGCAGCACGGTCGTCGGGCCGAGGATCTGCGCGACGCGCTGGCGGCCCTGGGCCGGATGATCGATCGTCTCGTGCTCGTCGGTGTCGACGCGGTCGTTGTCGATCCCGCGCTGCCGGTGGGCATCACGATCGATCCCGACGCGCCACTGCACCCGCTCGGCCCCGACGATCTGTTCCTGTTGAACTCCACCTCGGGCACGACCGGTCTGCCCAAGTGCGTCATGCACACGCAGAACCGATGGTTCTACTTCCATCGTCTGGCGGCGGCGGCCGGTGACTTCGCCGACGACGAGGTGTTCTTCGGCGCCCTGCCGGCCCCGTTCGGGTTCGGCCTGTGGACGGCCCACTTCACCCCGTGCGCGCTCGGTGTGCCGACGGTGGTCATGGACCGGTTCGATGCCGACGAGGCGCTCGATCTCATCGAACGTGAACGCGTCACCGTGCTGTGTTGCGTGAGCACGCAGTTCATCATGTTGCTGAACGCGCAGGCGCAGCGGCCGCGCGACCTGTCGTCGTTGCGGTCGATGTTCACCGGCGGTGAGGCGGTGCCCTTCGAACGGGCCGCCGAGTTCGAGGAGGCGACCGGGGCCAAGGTCCTGCAGTTCTACGGCTCCAACGAGACCGGCGCGCTCAGTCACACGTCCCACGCCTCCGGACGCGACGAGCGTCTCCGCACTGCCGGCCGGGTCATCCCCGAGATGCAGGTGCGTCTGCTCGATCCCGGGACGCACGACGGTGTCGCACCGGGCGTCGTCGAGGGCCAACCGGCGTGCCGGGGACCGGCCACTGCGCTCGGCTACTGGGGTGACGAGACCGCCAACGCCGCGTTGTTCACCGCCGACGGCTGGATGTTGATGGGCGACATCGTGCGCATCGAGGACGACGTCCTCACCGTGATCGGGCGTACGTCCGACTTCATCATCCGTGGCGGCAAGAACATCAGTGCGCCGGCGGTGGAGGCCGAGGTGGCCACGCACCCCGCGGTGGCGATGGTGGCGGCGGTGGCCTTCCCCGATCCGGTGTTCGGTGAGCGGGTGTGCGCCTACGTCGAACTCCGGCCCGGTCGCGCGCTCACCCTCGACGATCTCGTCGGCCACCTGCGTGACCGGTCGGTCACCCGCGAGTGGTGGCCCGAGCACCTCGTGATCGTCGACCAGTTGCCGCGCTCCTCGGGGGGCAAGGTGGCCAAGGGTGACCTGAAGGGCGATGCCGCCCGGCGTTCGGCCGAACTCCACGGCGGCTGAACGCTCAGCGGGCGGTCCAACCCCCGTCGACCATCACCACGGCACCGGTCATGAAACTGCCCGCATCCGAGGCCAACAGCAGCAGGGCGCCGTCGATCTCGTCGACCTGACCGACGCGCATCATCGGTGTGTTGTTCTCGATGAAGGCCGTGCCTGCATCGGTGGCGGTGAGGTCCTCGATCATCTCGGTGGCGAACCATCCCGGACAGATGGCGTTGACGCGCACACCCTTTCGGGCCCACTGCAGTCCCATCTCGCGGGTGAGATTGACGAGGCCACCCTTCGCCGCCGTGTAGCCGGAGTCCTTGGCCGGTGTGGCGCCCACGATGCCGAGGATCGACGCGATGTTGACGATCGAGCCGCGCCGACGCTCGACCATCGACGCACCGATCATCTTCATGAGATGCCACGACGCCGTGAGGTTGAGTTCGATCATCCGGGAGAAGTCGTCGAGTGACTCCTGCTCGATCGGCGTGGCGTTCACCGCGCCGGCGTTGTTGACGAGGATGTCGATCGGTCCCATACGTTCGACGACCTCGGCGACGAGACGTTCCCGTTCCCCGGCGACGGTGAGGTCGGCGGGGAAGGTGATGATCCGATCCGAGGTGGCCGCCAGCTCGGCCAGTCGTTCGACACGTCGGGCGGTGGCGGCGACGGTCGCCCCGGCGCCGGCCAGCACCCGGGCCATGCGATGGCCCAGACCCGACGATGCCCCCGTCACCAGCGCCACCCGGCCGGTGAGGTCGAACAGTGCCGACGGTGGGCGGACCTCCGAGGACACGGGGTGGTGCCGGGCCCGGCTCAGATCGGGACGGGGGTGGTGTCGCCGGTCCGGGTCATGGCCAGCGCCGCGGCGGTGACACCGGCGGCGTCCAGCCCCAGCGCGGCGAGGATGGCGTCGGGCTTGCCGTGGGGCACGTAGCGGTCGGGCACGCCCAGCACCCGCACCGTGGGCGGCGACTCGATCGATGGCGCAGTGAGCAGATCGGCGATGGCCATGCCCACGCCACCGTCGCGCAGTCCGTCCTCGACCGTCAGCACCCAGCGATGGCCGGCGGCGGCCGCGATCATCTCGGGATCGAGGGGCTTGCAGCAGCGCACGTCCCACACCGACACGGACAGTCCTTCGGCCGCCAGCGCGTCGGCCGCGGCCTCGGCGGCGTCGAGCATCTTGCCCACCGACAGGATGCACAGGTCGGTTCCCTCGCGCAGGCGACGCGCCCGCAGGCCCGAACCGACCTCGTCGGGGCCGGCCTGACGAGCGGCGGTCTTGGCCCAGCGGATGGCCACCGGTCCATCGGTGATCTCCAGTGCGTCGTGCAGCATCTGGCCGATCTCCTGGTACGACGAGGGTGCCAGCACCGTCATGTTGGGCACCTTGGTCAGCAGCACCATGTCGAGCACGCCGTGGTGCGACGGACCGTCGTCACCGGTGATGCCGGCACGATCGAGACAGAACACCACTGGCTGTCCGTGGAGACCGACGTCGAGGTTCACCTGGTCGATGGCCCGCGTCAGGAAGGTGGAGTAGACGGCCACCACCGGTCGCAGGCCACCCATGGCCATGCCGGCTGCGGCGGTCACCGCGTGTTGTTCGGCGATGCCCACGTCGATCATGCGTCCGGGGAATCGCTCGGAGAAGGGCAGCAGGCCGGTGGAGTCGGGCATCGCCGCGGTGATGGCGAACAGTTCGGGTCGGGCCTCGCCCTCCTTCACCAAAGCCTCGGTGAAGGCCGCGGTGAACGAACCGGGCTTGGCCTCCGAGGTGTCGTGCAGTCGCTTGATCGGATCGTTCTCGGCCGGGCCGTAGCCCCGTCCCTTCTGGGTGAGCACGTGGATCACCTGCGGCCCGCCGGGCATGGCCGCGGCGTTGCGCAGGGCCTCCTCGAGAGCAGCGATGTCGTGACCGTCGAACGGCCCGGCGTAGCGCACGCCCAGCGTCTCGAAGAACGCGGTGGGCTCGAGCATCTCGCGGATGGCCGCCTTGGTGGCGTCCATGCCGGTCCGGGCCAGGTTCCCGACCAGTGGCAGGTCGGCGAGCAGTTTCTCGAGCCGGGCCTGACGCCGCATGTACACCGGGTTGTTGCGGATCTTCACCAGGCTCTCGCCGAGACGCGACACGGTCGGTGCATAGGAGCGACCGTTGTCATTGAGGATGATGATGCAGTCACGCCCGGAATGGCCGAGGTTGTTGAGGCCTTCGAAGGCCATACCGCCGGTCAGCGATCCGTCGCCGATCACGGCGACGATGCGTCGGGCGTCGGCGCCCTTGGTCGACTCGGCCACTGCCAGTCCGTAGGCCCAGCTGAGCACGGTGGAGGCGTGACTGTTCTCGATCCAGTCGTGGTCCGATTCGGCGCGTGACGGGTAGCCCGACAGCCCATCGGCCTGACGGAGGCGGGCGAACCCCTCGGCCCGACCGGTCACCAACTTGTGCGGGTAGGTCTGGTGGCCGGTGTCCCACAGGATGATGTCGTCGGGTGAGTCGAACACCCGGTGCAGGGCCAGGGTCAACTCGACCACGCCGAGGTTGGAGCCGAGATGGCCGCCGTGTTCGTTGACCGAGTCGATGATGACCGCGCGGATCTCGGCCGCCAGCTCCTCGAGCTGATCGGGGGTGAGGGCCTTGAGGTCGGCAGGAGACTCGATGGTCCCGAGGAGCATGGGCTCTCCGACGTCCGGGTCGTCGACGGTCGACGACGCTCCTCGAATCTACCGCCGAAGGTCCCCCGGACCCTCTTCGGCAGGAGAAGGTGTGGGACCGTCGGCGACCGGTCCCCGTCGGCGCCGACTCAGGCCGGGGCCGTCCGATGACGCCCGCCGATGGCGAACGACGGAGCCCCGAACAGGCTGGCCACCACGCCGACGACGTAGAGGAGCAGGCCCAGTCCCACGGCCTTCTCGGCCGGCACGCCGAGGGGAACGAGGAACACCACGAAGGCCCCCTCGCGCACGCCGATGCCGGCGATACCCACCGGGAGGACCTGGAGGATCAGCACGGCCGGGTAGAAGGCCAGCAGGGCGGTGAGTCCCAGCCAACTGAAGCCGAGGGCGGCGGCGATCATCAGCGCCACCAGGCACTGGGCGACCTGGTACACGATCCCGGTGGTCAGGATCCCGGCGGCGGCCAGGGGTCGGTGGCGCAGTTCGGTGGCCCCCTTGTGGATGGCGGCGATGAACCGCTTCCATCCGTCGCTGGAGGTGAAGCGTCCGCCGAGGCGCGGGTGCATCGACACACTGAGCACGGCGACGAGCGCCACCAGGGTGAGCATCGCGATGACCGAGGCCAGCACCGTTGCCCGCCCCAGTCGTCGGAGACCGGGGTTGATGGCCAGACCGAACAGGGTGAGCAAGGGCAGGACCAACCAACCCGTGAGACGTTCGAGTGCCACTGAGGCGAACGTCGTCTCGGTGTCACCGTTGCGACGCGACAGGCGCGACACCCGCAGCACGTCGCCGCCGATGGTGGTGGGCAGCACGTTCGACACGAACTGCCCGGCGAAGCACAGGTCGACCAGCCAGCGCAGACGTTCGCGCAGTCGCAGCGTGCGCAGCACCGCATCCCAGCGCAGGGCGGCGAGGACGATGGTGACGAAGGTCAGCGCGGCCGCGCCGACCAACCACAGGACGGTCGGTCGGTCGAACTGGGGGAACATCTCCGACCAGTCGACATCGGGGAACCTCCACCACACCACGCCGAGCATGCCGATGCTGACGGCGATGCGCAGTGGGAGCACCCATCGGTGCCGTCGTCTGGGCGCGGCGTCGCCCGTCTCGACCGCGTCGATCAGTTCCTCGACCGAGACCGAGGCCAGCTCGCTCAGGTCGACCGCGTCGTCCGACGGCGACGTGCGGGCCCCCCGGCGCAGGGACCGATCGTCCTGCTCCATTCCGGAAGCCTACGGTCGGCGCGACACCGGCCGGGGACGACGCCTCCGGTCGAGGGGGAGAGTGCGCGCCGCCGGTACGCTCGGCGCCCGCGACGACCAGAGGGAGAGCGTGTGATCGATCAGTCGGTTCTCGAGGAGGTGCTCGGGGTCGCCCTGCGCACCGGAGGTGAGTTCGCCGAGGTGTACGCCGAGGATCGACGCTCGTCCTCGGCCGGTCTCGACGACGGTCGCGTCGAGGAGTTGACCTCCGGGCGCGATCGGGGTGCCGGTATCCGGGTGGTGGTCGGTGACACGACCGGGTTCGCCCACACCGCCGACCTCTCCGAGCCGGGTCTGGTGGCGGCGGCCACGGCGGCGGCGGCCGCAGCCCGCTCCGGCGGCGGTGGCACCAATGTGGTCGCACTGACGCGTGGTCGTGTCGAACGTTCCTACGAGATCGACATCGCCCCCGGTGACGTGCCCAAGGCCCGCAAGGTCGAGCTGTTGACCCGGGCGGACGAGATCGCCCGCGGTGTCGGCGACGCCATCACCCAGGTCTCGGCCAGTTACGGCGACACCCGCAAGCACATCCTCGTGGCCAACTCCGACGGTGTGCTGGTGGAGGACGACATCGTCCGCACCTTCTTCGCCGTGAGTTGTGTGGCCACCGGCGACACCGGGATGCAGACCGGGCGCGAGAGCATCGGACACACCGTCGGGTTCGAACTGTTCGACATGTACGACATCGACGATCTGGCGCGCCGGGCCGCGCAGCGCGCCCTCACCAAGTTGGCGGCCCGACCGGCGCCGAGCGGTCAGATGCCTGTGGTCATCGGCACTGGCGGCGGCGGTGTGCTGTTCCACGAGGCCTGTGGTCACGGACTGGAGGCCGATCTCGTGGCCAAGGGCGCGTCGGTGTTCCGTGACCGCGTCGGACAGCGCGTGGCCTCGCCCGGGGTGACGGTGGTCGACGACGGCACCATGGCCCGCGAATGGGGCCACATCGCCATCGACGACGAGGGCAATCCCGCCCAGCGCAACGTGCTCATCGAGGACGGGATCCTCACCGACTACATGTGGGACAGGCTGCGGGCCCGCAAGGAGGGTCGTGCTCCGTCGGGCAACGGACGCCGTCAGAGCTATCAGCACCTCCCCATGGTCCGCATGACCAACACCTACCTGTTGGCCGGCACCGACGATCCCGACTCGATCATCTCGTCGACACCGAAGGGCGTGTACGTCAAGCACCTCGGTGGCGGTCAGGTGAACACGGCCACAGGCGACTTCGTGTTCGGCATGACCGAGGCCTACATGATCGAGGACGGGCGCATCACCGAACCGCTGCGCGAGGGGAACCTCATCGGCAACGGGCCCGAGGTGCTGGGTCGGATCGATGCCCTCGGCGACGACTTCGCCATGGGTCCGCCCGGAACCTGTGGCAAGGACGGGCAGGGAGTGCCCGTCGGCGACGGTGTGCCCACGTTGCGGGTCTCGTCGTTGACGATCGGCGGCACCGCCGCATGACCGACGATCTGCTGGCCATCGCCGATCGGGTCGTGGCGATGGCTGCGCCCGGTGAACAGCTCGAGGCGGTCGTCGTGCGGGGCACCGAGACCGAGATCCGCGTGCACTCCGGTGACGTCGAGTCGCTGTCCTCCGCGCAGTCCCAAGGGGTCGGCGTGCGCGTCGTGCGTGACGGTCGTCAGGGGTTCGCCTACGTCGGGAGTCTCGACGCCGACGCCATCGCCCAGACACTGGCCGAGGCCCGCGACAACGTCGCCTTCGCCACCTTCGACGAGTTCGCCGGTCTGGCCGAGCCCGACGGGGTCGCGCCGGCGGTACTGGATCTCCATCGCGACGGCTGCGTGACGTTCGCGCCCGAGGACAAGGTCGCCCTCGCCCTCGAACTGGAGCGGGCGGTGTTCGGTGCCGACGCCCGCATCACCGGTCTGGAGTCGGCCGAGTACGCCGACTCGCTGTCGGAGGCGGCCATCGCCACCACCACCGGTGTGCGCAGTGCCGGGAGCGAGACGAGTTGCTGGCTGGCCACCTATGTCATGGCCGCCGAGGGCGCCGACACCCAGACCGGCTTCGGCTTCTCCGTCGGTCGTGAACCGTCGGAACTCGATCCGTCGATCGCGGCCCGCGATGCGGCCGATCGCGCCACCCGCATGTTGGGGGCGACCCAACCGGCCAGTGGCCGGTTCACGGTTGTGCTCGATCCGTGGGTCACCGCCCAGTTGCTCGCCGTGCTCGGTCACACCCTCGACGGCGACTCGGTGCAGAAGGGCCGATCGTTCCTCGCCGATCGGTTGGGGGAGCACGTGGCCTCGGCGTTGGTGACCCTCGTCGACGATCCGACCGATGCCCGGGCCTTCACCGCCACCGATGTCGACGGCGAGGGTCTGGCCGCCCGTCGCAATGAACTGATCGTCGACGGTGTGCTGCGAGGATTCGTGCACAACGCGCGCAGCGCGCGCCGGGCCGGCACCGTCAGCACCGGCAACGCCGTGCGCGGGTTCCGGTCGACGCCGTCGGTCGGATGTCTGGCCCTGTCGCTGGTGGGCGGCACCGCCGATCCGGCGGCCATGATCGCCGCCGTCGACGACGGCGTGCTCGTGCAGGACGTCGCCGGCCTGCACTCGGGGGTCAACCCGGTGAGTGGTGACTTCTCCACCGGGGCCGAGGGTCTCCGCATCCGTAACGGCACGCTGGCCGAACCGGTGCGCGAGTTCACCATCGCCTCGACGTTGCAACGAATGCTGCGCGACGTGGTGGCCGTCGGTCACGACCACACGTATCTCCCCATGAACGCCACCGGCGTGTCGTTGGCCGTCGCCGATGTCACGGTGTCGGGCCGGTGACGCCCGAAGCACCCGACGCCGAGACGGCCGAACTGCTGGCCCTGGCTTCCGGGCTGGTGGCCCGGGCGGGAACGGGCGAGCAGCTCGAGGCCTTCGTGGCTGCGTCCACGTACACCACGGTGCGCGTCCACGGCGGTGAGGTCGAGGAGTTCACCTCCGCCAGTGGTCGGGGCATCGGCGTGCGGGTGGTGCGCGACCACCGACAGGGATTCGCGTGGGCCGGCACCCTCGAGCCCGACGCGTTGCTCGAGACCCTGGCCGAGGCCCGGGACAACGCTCGCTACGCCGAACCGGAGGAGTGGGTCGGGCTGGCCGAACCCGACGGTGTCGCCGCCGTCCCCCATGAGCGGTTCGATCCGACCGTGGCCGCGCTGCCGGCCGAACGCAAGGTGGAGATGGCCCTCGAGCTCGAACGCATGGTGCGCGCCGGTGACCCGCGCATCACCGGTGTGCGATCGGCGGCGTTCGGTGATTCGGTGGGTCGCTTCGCGGTGGTGTGCAGCACGGGTATGGCCGGGATCAGACGCGGCGCATCGTGCTCGATGGGGGTGCTGGCCCTCGCCGCCGACGGCGACGAGACCTACACCGGCGCCGGCAGCACCGTCGGGTTCGCGCCCGACGAACTCGACCTCGACGAAGCGGCGACCGACGCGGTGGTACGGGCCACCCGGCTGTTCGGGGCGAGCCCGGTGCCCTCCCAACGCGTGGCTCTGGTGGCCGAGCCCCGCGTGGCCGCCACCATCGTGTCGATGTTGGGCAGCACGCTCACCGGTGACCGCGTCGCCACCGGTCGCTCGCCGTTCGCCGACCGCGTGGGTGAGCAGATCGCCGCCGCAGCGCTCGCCC
>VERC01000272.1 GCA_018882825.1 Acidimicrobiia bacterium
GTCCAGCGCTGTGAGTTGATGGAGTCGGTGCTTGGTCGAACGGTGCGCTTCGAGGTCGAACCGCTCAGCGCGGCACCCGCGCGCTGACGTCGTCGCAGGCGTGCAGGAGCGCCGACACGAACCGCTCGGGTCGGGTGGCGCACATGTCGTGGCGGGCATCGACCTCGACCAACGACGCTCCCGGTATGGCGTCCGCCAACCGGCGTTGATCGTCGGGTCGCACCGTCTCGTCGCGAGTGGGCATGACCACCGAGGTGGGGACGTCCACCTCGCCGATCCACGACGTCGCGTCGTAGCGGGCCAGTTCGTGGGCCGCGTCGATCACCGAGCGCAGGTGATTGAGTCGGGCCTGCTCGCGTGCCCACTGTCCGAGGGGGGTGTCGTCGTACTTCGACACCAGCACGCGTTCGCGCACCCGGTCGCGCACTGGCGGCGGCGTGAGGCGCGCCGCCAGCGACATCGACCCCATCACGCCACCCACCACCCGGTCGGCGCGTGGTTCACGGAATCGGGCGGCGGTGGCGCACAGCACCAGTCCCTCCACCCGGTCACGGTGCAGACGCCACACCAACTGGGCCACGGGGCCGCCCATCGAGTAGCCGACCGGCACCACTCGCTCGATCCCCAGCACGTCGAGCACGGCGACGGCGTCATCGGCGCAGTCGCCGAGACGGAACTTCCGCGCCGTGCGGATGCCATGTCCGTGCCCCCGGTGGTCGAGGGCGACGACCCGGAACCCGGCTGCGGTCAGGGGGGCGAAGCAGGCGAACCAGTTGAGCGCCGAATTGGCGGTCCAGCCGTGCAGCAGCAACAACGTGGGCACGTCCTCCGCACCGTCCGCAGGTCGGGCGTCGCGCACGAACGTCGTCCCCCGACCGGTGAGGTCGAGGGCGCGACCTTCGGGCAGGTCCGGGGGGAACCGGTCCAAACCCTCAGGCCTCGATGTCGACGATCTCGACCTTGAGCACGCCGCCCGGGGCCTCGAAGTCGACCACGTCGCCGATCTGCCGATCCATGAGGGCCTGCCCCAGAGGTGAGCCGGGGGTCAGCACCTCGAGCTCGCCATGGCGCTCCTCCACCGAACCGACCAGGAACCGCTCGACCTCGTCGTCACCCTCGTAGGAGATGGACACCACGACACCGGGCTGCACCCGGTCGGCCCCGTCGGCCTCCACGATCTCGGCGTCGGCCAGCACCGCCTCCAGATGGCGGATCCGCGCCTCCATCTTCCCCTGCTCCTCCTTGGCGGCGTGGTAGTCGCCGTTCTCGGAGAGGTCGCCCAGTTCGCGTGCGGCCTGGATCTTCCGGGCGATGTCCACCCGACCATGGGTGGTCAACTCGGCCAACTCGGCCGACAGGCGGTCATGGGTGGCTTGGGAGAGATGCTGGGTGTCGCCCATCGGCGCATCGTATCCAGTCGCCCGTGGAACCGACTGGGGGCCGGGTGGGGGGCGCGGACTAGCGTCTGTCGGTCCGCGACGAGGAGAGGGTGCAGTGGCCCACAGGATCGGAGTCATCCCCGGTGACGGGATCGGCCACGAGGTCGTGCCCGAGGCGTTGAAGGTCGTCCGGGCGGCCGGGGTGGAACTCGACTGCGTCGACTACGACCTCGGGGGCGCCCGCTACCTCACCGACGGCACCGTCCTCGACGACGTCACCGTGGCCGAATGGCGGGGTCTCGACGCCCTCCTCCTCGGTGCCGTGGGCACCCCCGAGGTGCCGCCCGGTGTCATCGAGCGGGGGCTCCTGCTCAAGATGCGTTTCGACCTCGATCTCTACATCAACCAGCGACCGTTCGTCGCCCCTGACGGCACCCACGACTTCATCGTCATCCGCGAGAACACCGAGGGGACCTACGCCGGAGAGGGTGGCTTCCTGCGCAAGGGCACCGCCCACGAGATCGCCACCCAGGGGTCGGTCAACACCCGGTTCGGGGTCGAGCGCTGCGTGCGCTACTCCTTCGAACTGGCCCGCAGTCGCACCCGCAAGCACCTGACCCTGGTGCACAAGACCAACGTCCTCACCTTCGCCGGTGACCTGTGGCAGCGCACGTTCGACGCCGTGGCCGCCGAGTACCCGGACGTGTCCACGGCCTACAACCACGTCGACGCCGCCTGCATCTACTTCGTCGAGGATCCGCAGCGCTACGACGTGATCGTCACCGACAACCTGTTCGGTGACATCCTCACCGACCTCGGCGGCGCCGTGTCCGGCGGCATCGGGTTCGCCTCGTCGGGCAACCTCAACCCCGATCGCACCGGACCGTCGATGTTCGAACCCGTGCACGGTTCGGCGCCCGACATCGCCGGGCAGAACCGCGCCAACCCGGTCGCCGCCATCCTGTCGGCGGCGATGATGCTCGACTTCCTCGGCGAGACCGCTGCGGCCGACCGCATCCGCGCCGCGTGCTCCGATCCGTCCACCCTCACCGGCTCCACCACCGAGATCGGCGATCTCGTGGTCGCTCGACTCTGAAGGCTCAGACCACCATGCCCATCACCCCCACCCACAAGATCTGGATGAACGGCCGTCTCGTCGACTGGGACGACGCCCGTATCCACGTGCTCACCCACACGCTGCACTACGGCATGGGGGTGTTCGAGGGCGTCCGCGCCTACGAGACGGCCGACGGTCCCGCTGTGTTCCGACTCACCGAGCACATGGAGCGCCTGCACAACTCGGCCCGGATCATGGGGATGGACATGCCCTACTCTGTCGAGGAACTGGTCCAGGCCACCAAGGACGTCGTCATCTCCTCCGGTCTCCCCGGCGCGTACATCCGCCCGATCGCCTACTACGGCTACGGCGAGATGGGCCTCAACACGCTGCCGTGCTCGGTCGACGTGGCCATCGCCTGCTGGCCGTGGGGTGCGTACCTCGGTGAGGATGCGTTGACCAAGGGCGTGCGCATGAAGGTGTCGTCGTGGACGCGCCCCGACCACAACAGCATGCCGCCGGCGTCCAAGAC
>VERC01000038.1 GCA_018882825.1 Acidimicrobiia bacterium
GACGACGACGCACGTGATGTTGTCACGACCGCCCGACTCGTTGGCGAGTCGCACCAGTTCCCGACAGGCCTCGGCCGGGTCGGCCAGTCGGCGCAGGGTGGCGGCGATGCGGTTGTCGTCGACCTCGTTGAACAGACCGTCGCTGCACACCAGGTAGCGATCGCCGACCACCGGTAGGACCTCCCACGAGTCGACCAGCACCGTGCCATCGATGCCCAACGCCCGGGTGAGGATGTTTCGCTGCGGGTGCACCGCCGCCTCGGCCTCGGTGAGACGACCTTGGCGGACCATGGTGGCGACGAGGCTGTGGTCCTCGGTGATCTGGGTCAGCACACCGTCGGACAACAGGTAGAGACGTGAGTCGCCGACGTTGACCACGCCGATGGCGTCGCGCCCCCCGGCATCGACGAGGGCCATCGCCACCAACGTGGTGCCCATACCGGCCAGTTCCGGGTCGCCGAGGGATCGCTCCACCACATCGGCATTGGCGCGTTCGACGGCGGCCACCAGGACGTCGGTGCCGGCCGAGCCGAACCACGACTGCAACGACTCGAGAGCGAGACGGCTGGCCACCTCGCCGGCCTGATGTCCACCCATGCCGTCGGCCACGGCGAACAAACCATCGACGGCGAGGTAGGCGTCCTCGTTGCCCTTGCGCACCATGCCGGTGTCGGTGAGCGCCCCCCACGCGAACCGGGTCATCGCAGCTCCATCACGGTGTTGCCGATCTGCACGACGTCACCGGGCTTCATCACCATGGCACCAGCCACCTTGTGACGGTTGAGCCAAGTGCCGTTGGTGGAGCCGAGATCCTCGATCTGCCACTGGTTGTCGCGGGCGAACACGCGGGCGTGGATCTGCGACGCGTAGGTGTCGTCGAGGGTGATCTGACACCCGGCGGCCCGACCGATCGACATCTCACCGATCAACGGGAACGACTTCCCGGCGACCTCGACCGGTTCGACCACGACGAGTTCACGGGTGCGCGGACCGGAACGGCCGTCGGTGCGACGCCGACGGGGCGCGACGGGCGTCGACCCCGGGGCGCCGGTGGGCACCGGTTGGGGCGGATGCACCTCGGTCCACACAGCGCGCACGACACGGAAGAAGAACAGATAGAGCAGCGCGAGCAGACACAACTTGAGGACCAGCAACAGCTGATCGGAGATCACCGTCAGGACGCCTGGAACGTGAGACGGATGCTCCCGAAGCCGAGTTCGTCGCCGTCGCGCAGCTCGCGCTCGGTGACTGGCACACCATTGACGCTGGAACCGTTGGTGGAGCCGAGATCGACGAGCACGTAGCCCTCGGCCCGGGGACGGATCTCGGCGTGGTTCCGGCTCACGTTGGGATCGGCCAGGGTGATGTCGCAGTCGGGCATGCGGCCGATGGTGACGATGCGCTCGCGCAACATGTACCGCTCGCCGTTGGGCAGGACCAACGAGCCGGGGCCGAGTCCGCCTGCACCCTCCCGGAACCTCGATTCGATGAGGAACGTGCCGGTGCGCTGGCCGTCGTCCACGACCAGTTCGACCTCCACCGGACCGAGGAACGCGTAGCCCTCGTCCCGAGCGTGTTCCCGGGCGGCGTCACTCAGTTCCCGGGCCAGGGAGTCGGCTATGTCGACGAACTGGTCGTGATCGTCATTGGAGATGGCCACGGTGAACTGGTTGGGGGCCACGGTGCGACCCCGGACGTCGACGGTGCGGTGGTCGTCCATCTCCCGGGTGAGCTTCCGACCGATCTCTATGGGCCGTACCCCGTTCTTGAACACCCGGGAGAACACGCCCTCGACCGCGTGCTCGAGACGCCGTTCGAAGCCCTTGAGACCCACGGGGGCAAGGTTACCGATGGGCCCTTCCCCGACGGTGCCGCCGAGCAGGCCCCGATCAGTGGCCCGGGCAACGGGCCGGCGGATTCGTGGCCCATTCCCGGTGCCGGTAGTGTTCGCAGTCCACTCGCGCGAGTGGCGGAATTGGCAGACGCGCAGGATTCAGGTTCCTGTGCCCGCAAGGGTGTGGGGGTTCAAGTCCCCCCTCGCGCACCACTCGGTGGGACCGACCCCACTTCGAGGTGGTCGAGGCCCACGTCGAAGAGCGTTGGCACTCGATCACCCGTGGAGACGTCGAGTGCGCGGCTGCTCCATGCCCTCGGCCGGTTGCACGACTCCGGGATGCCCGATCGCACCTCGGTCCATCGCATCGAGACCTCCGCCCATCGGGGGCTCCCACTGCCCCGCTACGAATGTGGACCGCAGAAGCGCCCCTTGCGCAGCCATCACTCCATGCCGGGGTACCGGGTGGTGGCGGTCTGGAGGGTGAAGGGATGACGGACCGGATGCAGGTCAGCCCCGGCCCTGACGACTGAACTCGACCAGTCAGGCGAAGCAACGAACGACCGAACACGTGCCCGGGCCCTGGAGGAGAATCCGAGTCGCGTGTGGTCGCGGAACATGGAGAAGGTTCGGCCACTACAGTCGAATTCGCTGACGAAGACGGTGGACTCGATGACGCGAACCAGGAGTAATGGGGTTCCAGGTCGTCGCAGTCGCCGAGCCGTCGCCCTCTGGTGCGCCTGCGTGGCGATCGTCGTTGCCCAGTTGGCACTCGCCTCACCCGCATCCTCTCAAGAGGGTTCCGTTGCGCCGCCCGCACCCGACGGGTTCGAGACCTCCGACATCGTCCGGACCCCACCCGAATCCGGGCTGAGCCCATCGTCGATCGAACCCGAGGCCGTCCCCTCCACCGCGTCGAAGTTCCAGGCGTTGTCCCCGACGCGGGTTCTCGACACCAGACCCGGGTCACGCAAGGGCTACACCGGCGAGAAACCGGCAGCCGGAGCGATCGTTCGTCTCACCGTCCGCGGGGTGGCCGGAGTCGCCGCCAATGCCTCGGCCGTCGTCGGCAACCTGACCGTCACCGAGGCGAACCGGGCCGGTTTCGTCACCGCCTATCCGTCGGGCGGCGCGGTACCCCCGGTGTCCAACGTCAACACGGAGTTCGCCGGTCAGACCATCCCCAACTCGGTCACGGTGCCCATCGGATCGGATGATTCGATCTCGTTGTACGACCAGGCCGGTTCGCATCTCGTGTTCGACATCGTGGGGTTCTACGTGCCGGTCGGAGGCGCGACCCGGGCCGGCCGAACGGTCACGCTGTCACCGGCTCGCGTCTTCGACTCCCGTCCCGGCACCCGCGTCAACTCCAACGGCCTGATCGTGCCGTCGACCGGCACCACCAAGGTGGTCGTGGCGAGACGAGCGGGTGTTCCCGCGGCGGCGCAGGGAGTGATCCTCAATGTCACCGCCACCGAGTCGTCGGCGGCGGGATGGGTGCAGTTGGGTCCGTTCGGCGGCTACGTGCGAGGGGCCTCGTCGAGCCTGAACCTCGGGTACGCCGGTCAGACCATCGCCAACCAGGTCATCGTCCCGCTGGGCACCGACGGTGCCATCGGAATCGATGTCCAGTCGCCGGTGCACATCGTCATCGATGTCACCGGCTACATCACCGACGCCACGGCCCCGTCGACCGACTCGGGCCTCTTCGTGCCGCTGACTCCTGCCCGACTGATCGACACCCGGGACCGGGGCGTCAAGCCCTGGGGTGATCGACGCATCGGGGTGATCACCGGTGGCTACGGAGGCGTTCCCCAGAGCGCGTATGGCGCGGTTGCGATCAACGCGACCCTCGTCGACGCCACCTCGCCGGGCTACATACAGTTCGCGCCGGCGGGAACGCTCGTGCGCGGGGCGTCGTCCACGGTGAATGCCGATCGAACCGGGCAGACCATCGCCAACGCAGCCACCCTTTCCGCCACCAATCAGGGACTGGACGCCTACACGCAGAACGGCGCCCACCTGATCGTGGATGTCGCCGGGTACTTCACCGGCGGACCCCAACCTCCCTTCAGCGATCCACTGGGTCTGCTGGTCGACGGTGCCCTGGGTCGAGCCGTGGGCAACGGCACCGACCTCTTCGCCGTCTGGCTCTGCGTCATTCCCCCCGATACGACCGATCCGACCTATCAGTACTACGCGCAACGCGGGCTCCTCCTGCCGATCACCCCGGGCGATGCCGCCGCCACCGCCGCCGAGGGGACGGCCGCCTACTTCACCGCCATCTCCAACCACCGGTACTTCCCTGTCTTCTGGACGGCCGGGTCGATCCAGCTCGCCAGGAACGAAGGGCCGCCACAGTGTCTGCAACGGGCGCGGGAAGCGACTCGGCTGCCCTTCACGAACGTGTACGCGGTGGACAACTCCGGCTACGGAGGCGGATTCGGCGGACCCGGCGGGATCATGACGAACTCTGGTGTTCTGTCAGGGTCGACGCTGTTCTCGGCGCCGTCTTCGACTGACCGAGGGTTCTGGGGAGGCGGAGGTTCCGTGGCTCCGGTGCGCACTCCGGCCCTCCAGGCACACGAGATCGGCCACACCCTTCATTGGCCGCATTCGTTCACCGGGGTCAGCGGGTCGCAGTACGACAATCCGATGGACCTCATGTCGATGTCGCCTCAGTTCGGCGGGTGGTGCCCCAAGAGCCCCTACAGCATGACCAGCAACTGCTACATCCAGCACACACTCGCCATCAACCGCTATCTCAGCGGTTGGATCGACCCGACCGACGTGGTCGTCCACACCAGCGGGACGCGAACGGTCGATCTCGCCGGTCCTCTGGCCAGCGGTACCCAGTTCGTGGCGGCGAAGTCGAGTGATCCACTGGTGATCGCCACGATCGAAGCGCGGCCCCGGACGAACTGGGACTCCATCCTCGACAAGGGCGGCGTCACGGTGCACATCTCGGACCAGAGGTTGGGAGCCTGTGAGAAGTGGTATTCGTGGATGACGAATTGCCGCTCCACCGATCGGCGCGTCTCGCAGGCCCAAGGGGCTCCCTACTCCTACGACCACGTGATCGGCCCCGGGGAGTCGATGTGGACCCACGGCCTGTTGATAGAGAACCTGGGAGCGACCTGGACCGGGTACAAGACCCGTGTCACCGGCACCTTCGTTCCGTGAGCCGGTCGTTCGTGTCCCGCACGACACGAACGGGACGAGCCCTGCCGCTGCGGGCTCAGCGAGGTGAGATGCGAAGGGGGTGGTGGCGACGGCTGCCCGACGAGGCCGAGGCTTGCTCGGCGTCGAGGTTTCCCGTGCGTTCACCCGGTCGCTGGTCACGGTCGTCGGGTGGCCAGAGGGCTGTTCCGAGAACCCACCGGTCCGATCGCTGGTGTAAGCCGTCATTCCCGTGCCGTGGCCGTCGGATTCCTGCTGGCAGCCCCAGCGCCTCCGACACGGCAAGCCGAGGTGCCGTCAAACTCAGGACGGCGTCGACTGCGCCGATCGACGGGCCACCTTCCACGCCAGCCAGATGAACACGAACTGGAACGGCAAGCGCAGCCAGGAGACGGCCTGTTCGGCGATCGAACGGTCGCGCCAGTCCCACACCATGTAGATGTTCGCCGGGTACACGGCGATGAAGAGCACGATCGCCGCCCGGGCACCCCACACCCGCGTGCGCGGTGCGAGCACCATCGGTCCCACCACGAGTTCGGCCACGCCGCTGGCGTAGGTCCAGAACCGCTCCGACGGCCCCAGCCACGGCGGCACGATGGCATCGAAGAAACCGGGGCTGACGAAGTGCACGACCCCGGCGACGGTGATGAACGCGCCCAGCGCCACGGCGACGATGTCCCAGAGCCGACCGTCCTCATTCATCGTCTTCTCACCGCCGATCGACGTGGCACCTCCCAACACTCCCACGTGCTGCGCCTTCGGGTGACCGCCCCGGCAGAACGTGCGGCACCACATCGCCGAAGCGCCGGACACCGGGCGTCCCTACGATGCGTCCGTGCCCCGATCCGACCGCTCCTTCGCCCCCGACGGTTCCGCAACCGTCACCCTCCCGACCGGGCAACGAGCCCATCGGGACCACGTCGCCCAGTCCGAGGTGATCCGACGCCAGTTCCACTCGGTCACCGACGGAGTGTGGTGCCTCGTCGGGAACGGGCTGTCGAACCAGACGTTCATCGAAGGACCGGACGGCATCATCGCCATCGACACCGGCGAGTCGACCGAGGAGATGCGCGAGGCGATCTCCGAACTGCGAAACGTCACCGATCGACCGATCGTCGCCGTGCTCTACACACATTTCCATTACGTCTGCGGAACCGAGGCGGTGTTCGAGGACGGTGCGTCCCGTGACATCCCGATCTGGGCCCACGATCGCGTCGTCGGCAATAGGGCGCGCGCCGCCTCGGAGATCGCGCCGGCGTACGGTCGCGGGTTGCTGGAGCAGTTCGCCATGGCCCTCCCGCCCGACGGTCCCGATGGCGTGGTCAACGTCGGACTCGGTCACTTCTACCGGAACCCGGCGCACGCTCCGTTCACCAGTGTGTTCGTTCCTCCGTCGGCCACCTTCGGTGATCGAGCGTCGATCGTCGTCGCCGGTCTGCCTGTCGAGGTCACCCACGCACCCTCGGATGCCGATGATTCCGTGACCTACTGGTTCCCGACACTCGGCGTCGCCGTGAACAACCTCGTGTGGCCGGTGCTGTTCAACGTCTTCGCCATCCGCGGCGAGGAGTACCGCGATCCCCGAGTCCTTCTCGCCGGGATCGATCATCTGCTCTCCCTGCAACCCGAACATCTCGTGGCCACGCACGGACCACCGATGAGCGGTACGCGCGAGATCGCCGAGCGCGTCACGCGCTCCCGCGACTCGATCCAGTTCCTGTGGGACCAGGCAGTGCGGCTGACCAATCGGGGGCTCCTCTCGGCCGACCTCGGCCTGGCCGTGGAGTTGCCGGCCGATTGCGATGACGACCACCTCACCGCCGAGCGTTACGGAGTGGCCGAGCACCACCTCCGCCAGATCCGCACCGGACTGTTCGGGTGGTTCGACGGCGACGAGTCCCAGTTGTTCCCCCTTCCCTCGGCCGAACGGGCGACCCGCCTCATCGCCGGTTTCGGTGGGGCGGATGCGGTGCGCGCCCAGGCCGACGCGGCGCTCGACGCCGACGACCTGCGGTGGGCGACCGAACTGAGCACGTGGTTGGTGCGCAGCGGCGATGAGGCCGACGATCGCTACCGACTGGCCCGCTGCCTGCGCACCATCGCCGAGCGGACACCGGCGGCGAACATCCGGAACTGGTGTCTCACTCGGGCGCTCTCCCTCGAGGGCGCCATCGACACCGCTCGTCTCACCCGCCACCGGTTCTCGCGCGCTCAGGTGATGGGGTCGCCACCCGATCGTTCGGTGCACGTACTGCGCGTGCTCGTCGATCCGGAGCGAGCCGGCGGCATGGACGTCCGACTCACGTGGCGCTTCGATGATGGGACAGTCACCGGTCTGCACCTGCGCAACTCGATCGCCTGCCCGACCGACGGCACCGACGCTGAAGCTGACGCCACCATCGTCTGCCCGATCGAGGTGTGGGCCTCGATCCTCTCCGGCCGACAGACGCTGTCGGCCGCTCTGGACGAAGGTTCGCTGACGATAGAGGGTGACCAGCGCGCGGCTCTGGCGGCACTCGGAGTGTTCGAGGTCGACGGGCTGCGCGGATGACCACATCACTGCCGCGCCCCACCCGCCCGTTCGCCGGCGACATCCAACGACTCATCACCGACTCGACGCCGGCGCGACTCGAGCGCGACACCGCACCCCCCGGGGCACCGAACGTGCTGTTGGTGCTGCTCGACGACGTCGGATTCGGATCCTTCGCCACGTTCGGCGGACCGGTGCCCGACCCGGGGCTGGCGACCGTTGCCCGCCGCGGGCTGCGCTACAACCGGTTCCACACGACGGCACTGTGCGCGCCGACCCGCGCGTCGTTGCTGACCGGTCGGAACCACCATGCCGTCCACATGGGAAGCATCACCGAGGTCCCGAACTCCTTTCCGGGCTACGACAGCGCCATTCCGCGAGAAGCGGCCACCGTGGCCGAGGTCCTGCGATTGTCGGGTTACAGCACCGCATGTTTCGGCAAGTGGCACCTCACTCCCGGTTGGGAACAGGGTCCCGGCGGCCCCTTCGACCGATGGCCGACCGGGATGGGGTTCGACCGCTTCTACGGGATCATCGGGGCCGAGGCCTCACAGTACGAACCGCCGGTCTACGACCAGACCACCCCCATCTCCCCCCATCTCGACCGACCCGGCTACCACCTGACCGAGGACCTCGCCGACCGGGCCATCGAGTGGATCCAGCGTCAACGGGCGTCGACCCCGGAGCGTCCGTTCTTCTGTTACCTCTCGACCCCGGCCGTCCACGCCCCGCATCACGTCGCCCCCGGGTGGATCGAGAAGTTCGCCGGGGAATTCGACGACGGATGGGACGCGCTGCGCGAGCGGATCCACGAACGCCAACTCGAACTCGGTGTCATCCCGCCGGGAACGACACTGACCCCGCGACCCGACCAGATCCCGGCGTGGGAGGACTACCCGGAGCGGTACCGGCCGGTGGCCCGCCGGCTCATGGAGGTGTTCGCCGGATTCCTCGCGCACACCGACGCGCAGATCGATCGGGTGATCCGGGCGATCGACGACCTCGGACTCGGCGACGACACGTTGATCATCTACGTCACCGGCGACAACGGCGCGTCGGCCGAGGGCACAGTGCACGGCGCCTGGAGTGCACCCAGTTTCCAGAACGGTGTGCACGAGGATCCCGAATGGCTGCTGGAGCACATCGACGACTTCGGTACCGCGCGCTGCGAGAACCACTTCAACGTCGGGTGGGCGTGGGCCCTCGACTCACCGTTCCAGTGGATGAAGCAGGTGGCGTCGCACTTCGGCGGCACGCGCAACGGCATGGCGATCTCATGGCCCGCCCGGATCAGCGATGCCGGTGGACTGCGTTCACAGTTCCATCATGTGATCGACATCGTCCCCACCATCTACGCCGCAACGGGGATCACCCCTCCCGATGTGGTGCACGGCATCGACCAGATGGAACTGCACGGCACCCCGATGAACTACTCGTTCGCCGATGCCGCTGCGCCCAGTACCCGCCGCACGCAGTACTTCGAGATCCTCGGCAATCGAGGCATCTATCACGACGGGTGGATCGCCTCCTGCTTCCACGGCCGACTCCCATGGATCCGTCTGGCGGGATTCGAGTTCGACGGAGAGCAGGAGCGATGGGAGCTCTACGACGTCACCAACGACTTCTCGCAATCGGTCGATCTGGCCGAGCATCACCCGGAAAGACTGGCCGAGCTGCAGGAGCTGTTCCACGCCGAAGCGCTCCGCAACGGCGTCTACCCGTTACGCGATCCTGGCTCTCCGTTCTGGGGTGACTACGCCGCACCCCGCTCGCTCGACGGTCTGACGTCGATGACCTACACGACGGCCCACGTGCGCATGCCCGAGTTCTCGGTGATCGACCTGAAGAACCGTTCGTTCTCGATCGTGGCGGAGATCGAGGTCGGGCCCGAACCGGCCCGAGGGGTGATCGCCTGTCAGGGCGGCGCCATGGCGGGATGGTCGCTGTACATCGACACCGACGGGACGCCCACGTATCTCTACAACCTGTACGGCCACGTGCACACGGTGCTGCGCGGTCCCGGTCGACTGACATCCGGTGAGCACGTCGTGGCAGTGGTGTTCGCCTACGACGGCGGTCTCGGCGCCGGTGGCGTCGCCACCCTGTTCATCGACGGCCACGAGGTTGCCTCCGATCGACTCGAGCAGACCGTGCCGCTGCGCTACTCGATGAGTGGTGAGACGTTCGACGTCGGCGTCGACACAGGTTCGCCCGTCGGCGACTACCCGCATCAGTTCCCGTGCACGGCCAACATCCGCTCGGTCACGTTGAGCCAACTCGACGCCCCGGGGGCCGAGATCCTCGAGCAGATCCGGGCCGGACTGTTCCGGGCCGGTCTCAGCACCCACTGAACCGCCACCAGCCCGGCACGATCCCGGCCGACTGCGCGAGAGTGACGCCATGACGACCGATGCTCCCCGTTCGCTCGACCTCCTCGACGGCCGCTGGTACGCCACCCAGCCCCATGAGGACTGGACCTGGCTGCGTGAACACGCCCCTGCGTACTGGGATCCGGTCAACGAGGTGTGGGCCATCACCCGTTACGAGGACGTGCTGGCCATCGAGAAGGACCCTGTCACCTACTCGAGTTTCCGGGCGCCGCGCCCGCACGGCGATCACCTGCCGATGATCATCTCGATGGACGGCCGTGAGCACACCATGCGACGCAAGTTGGTGAGCAAGGGGTTCACGCCCCGTCGGGTGCGCGACCACGAGGCCACCGTGCGCCGCATCTGCACCGACATCATCGACAGGGTGGCATCACGCGGCGAGTGCGACTTCGTCTGGGACATCGCCGCGCCGCTGCCCCTGCTGCTCATCGCCGACATGCTCGGGTTCCCGCCCGAGTCCTACGACGACCTGTTGCACTGGTCCGACGATCTGATCCGCGGCACCACCATCAACGATCCGGTGGCGGCGATGAAGGCGGCCGAGGCGGGCCTCGCCTTCCGTGAGTTCCAGTTGGGTGTGATCGCCGATCGGCGTTCGAAGCCACCGCAGGACGACTTGGTCAGCATCCTCTGTCACGCCGAGATCGACGGCGAGCGGCTCGGTGACGAGGACATCATCCAGGAGAGCCTGCTGATCCTCATCGGCGGCGATGAGACCAGCCGACACGTGATGACCGATGGGATGCTGGCCCTGCTCGACAATCCCGATCAGATGTCGATCCTGCGCGACGATCCGTCCAAGCTCGAGGTCGGCGTCGAGGAACTACTGCGCTGGGTCACTCCCATCAAGAACATGAGCCGCACGGTGACCCGTGAGGTGACCCTTCACGGAGAGACGCTGCGCGAGGGCGACCAACTGATCCTCCTCTACCCGGCGGCCAACCGCGATCCGCGGGTGTTCGCCGATCCGGACACGCTCGACGTGCAGCGCAACCCGAATCCGCACCTCGCCTTCGGGTTCGGTCCGCATTTCTGCATGGGAGCGTCGCTGGCCCGCATGGAACTGCGGGTGATGTTCGGCGAACTGCTCCGTCGGCTCCCCGACCTCCGACTGGCCGGTGACCCGATGCCTCGACGGGCCTCGAACTTCATCTCCGGACCCGAAGCGATGCCGGTGGCGTTCACGCCCACCGCCTGATCGACGCCTCGGGCGACCGAACCACTTCGGGACGACTCGGTTCAGAGATCGAGCCCGAGGGCTTGGGCGAGCGCGTCCGCCGCCGCGGCACCGGAGAGGGCGGCGCCTTCGACCTTGGCGCCCCCGAACGCATCGCCGGCGCACACCATCGGGGCAGGGCCGTCGAGCACCAGGCATCGCTCCGAGTGCTCGACCGAGGGGCGGGCGTACCGCCACTTGTGGATGGAGCGCGCCCCCGGCACTGCGGCGGCCTCCAGCGCAGCAGCGGTCAGCAGCGCGTCGGCGATCTCGTCGTCGGCCACATCCCAGTGGTCACGACTGAACTCGGCCGTGGCGTGGATCGTCACCGCCGGGACGTCGGACACACCCTTCACCCGGTTGTCGGCCATCCAGTCGATCGGTCCGTCGTCGGGGTCGATCGCGCCCGGATCGACGAGACCCGACGGTCCGTCGAGCACGACCATCAGCGCGACACATGGGTCGTACTCCACGGCGCACAATGCCTCGCGCTCCGCTGCGGCCAGTTCGACACCGCCGGCGGACAGCAGGGCCAACGTCTGGGGCACCGGTGGCGTCATGAGCACGGCGTCAGCCTCGAGAACCGAGTCGTCGGCCATCGACACCGTCCACCCGGCGCCATCGCGACCCACCGAGGACACGAGTGACGCAGTGCGCACATCGAGACCGGTGGCGAGATGCTTGGCAATGGCGTTCATCGACTTCGCACCGCGATAGCGCACATGACCATCGGGATCGTTCGTGCCGTCCGGTCCGATTCGTCCGCGGAACCACGGCACCACGACGCCACTCTCCACCCATTGCGCGACGGAATCGGCGAACTCCGGGGTGTGGGTGGTGAGGAACTGAGCCCCATGATCGAACGTCGCATCGGCGAGGCGGCGAGTGGCGAGACGCCCCCCCACTCCCCGGCCCTTGTCGAGCACGACGACATCACACGATCCGGCCAGCCGACGGGCCGCGGTGAGTCCGGCCATGCCCGCACCGAGCACCACGACACGTCGGCGACTCATCAGCGCGCGACCCTGACGGCATCGAGCGAGCGACCGGGACCGAGAACGGCGATGCGCATGCGGTCAGGCTCGCACATCACCGGCGGTGGGGTCGTCGCGATGCGCGGCCAGAGCCTCATCGAGTCGGCGCGCAGTCGGCTCCGTGCAGCCGACCGTCGATCGCCACAACACTCGTCCCGCCCGATCGACGAGCAGAACGGTGATCGTCGAGCGGTCGGAGATGCCGAGGGGCCCTGTCACCTCTGCGACATCGCCATAGATGGTGAAGGTGCGCTGGAGGACGATCGGCTCACGGATTGCGGCGGCCATCCCGCCATCGATGAACCTCCGCACCGGCGCCCAGATGCGACCGATGGTGGGCACCTCGTAGAAGCGGAGTCCGGGATCCGATCCGCCACGGGCCTCGAACCACTCCGCCCACGAATCGACCAGCGTCTGGTGCTCGCGCCGAAAGGCGATGGCGATGAGGTTGCGATCGCCGGCGAACGCATCGGGAAGATCGACGTCGAGACCCTCGAGGTCGCGGGCCCGGAGTCGGGGGAATCGGGTGGGTCCAGCCATCGGCGCAGACTACGGATGATCGCCCCGAGGTGGGTGTCGCCGAGCAGCCCGGAACGAGCGCAGCCAAGTTCGGCGACGATGATCGACCGTGCCGATGGACCGATTCGTCATGGTCCCGCTCGGCCGGACAGTGGGGGTGATC
>VERC01000273.1 GCA_018882825.1 Acidimicrobiia bacterium
TTCCGACGGTTCCTGGCGCGCTTCGGCGCGTCGTCACGTCTGTGCAATCCCGCAGCGGTCATCGAGTGGAACCTCGACAAGCACTACCTGCAGGAACTGGCCGATGCCGGTGTCCCCGTCATCCCGACCACGTACGTCGAGCGCGTCACCGACATCGACGTCGCGGTGGCATCGATCGAGGACGCCGACCTGGTGGTCAAGCCCACGGTCTCGGCGGGAAGTCGACTCACCGGCCGGTTCGCGCCCGGTGACCGCCGCTCCGGTGCACTGGCCCGCGCCATCCTCGACGATGGTCGCGCCGTCATGGTGCAGCCGTACCTCGCGTCGGTCGACACCGAGGCCGAGTACGCGGTGGTCGTGATCGACGGGGAGATCGCCCACCGGGCCCGCAAGGCGCAGATCCTCGATGTGGGCGGGACGTTCACCGGGGGCGAGTACCGCGAACTGCTGACGCCGGCCACACCCGACGCCGAACTCGATCGCGTGGCCCGGCAGGCGGCCTCGGCCTGTCGCGACCTCGCTCGGGATCGAGGATGGTTGCCGGACGGCCACGAACTGCTCTACGCCCGCTACGACATCGCCCGCACCGACGAGGGCTCGGCGGTCCTGCTGGAGGCCGAACTGTTCGAACCGGCGCTGTTCCTGCCCATCGCCCCCGACACCGCCGACGTCCTCGCCACCGCGGTGCAGCGCCGCGTGTCCTCGCTGCGCTGACCGCACCGTCGGGGTCGCACCTCTCGATCGTGTGCGAGGCTCTCGACGTGCAGGTCCATCTCGTCGACGGAACCTACGAGTTGTTCCGACATCACTTCGCATTGCCTTCGAGGGTGAACGCCGACGGTCTGGAGATCGCCGCCACCCGCGGTGTGCTCATGTCGATGTTGACACTGTTGGAGGAGGGGGCCACCCACGTCGCCATCGCCACCGATCGCACCGTGGAGTCGTTCCGCAACGAACTGTGGGACGGGTACAAGTCCGGCGAGGAACTCGACCCCGAACTCGGGGAGCAGTTCCCCGTGCTCGACGAGGTCCTGGCCGCTGCGGGGTTCACGGTGTTGTCGATGATCGAGCACGAGGCCGACGACGGACTGGCCTCGGCTGCCGCGATGGCCGCCGCCGACGGGTCGGTGGAGCGGGTGCTCATCTGCACGCCCGACAAGGACCTGGCCCAGTGCGTGGTCGATCGACGGGTCGTGCAGTTCGACCGCCGCAAGGGGCAGGTGTTCGACCACGACGGGGTGATCGAACGCTTCGGGGTGCCGCCGGCGTCGATCCCCGACTACCTGGCGCTCATGGGCGACTCGGCCGACGGATTCCCCGGCCTTCCCGGATGGGGGGCGAAGTCGGCGTCCACGGTGCTGGCTCGGTACGGGCACATCGAGGACATCCCCGTCGATCCGGCCGAGTGGGACGTGGCCGTGCGCGGCGCCGCCAAGCTGGCGGCCACACTCGACCAGCAGCGCGAACTCGCGCTGTTGTTCCGGCGCATCGCCACCGTGGTCACCGATGCACCCACCGTGGACTCGGTGGCGCAACTGCGATGGACGGGGCCGGCCGACGACATCGCTCAGGCGCTCGAGCGCATCGACGGGCGACGACTGGCCGAACGGATCGACCGACTGGCGGCGGCGCGGACCTGAACGGTCCGCCGAACGTCAGGACCCGGTCGAACCCGCCGGGGGATCGGTCTTCTCGTCGTCGGCCTTGTTCCCCTCGCGCAGGCCCTTCTCGAACTCTCCCTTGGCCGCACCGAGCGAGCGGGCGAGCTTGGGGAGTTTGGCGCCGCCGAACAGCAGGGCGATGACGGCGAGGATGACCAGCAGTTCGAATCCGCTCGGCATGGGGGACCTTCTTTCGGTGCGGCGGTGTGCTGCCGTCGCAGCCTACGTCTCCGGCCACCGGCCGGGACGGCGGCCGGCCTCTCGGCCCCGTCGGTGGGCCGGATAGTGTCGCCGCCATGTCGGAACACTCCATGACCGAGCGCCTCGCCGACCTGGCCCAGCGCAAGGAACAGGCCCTGCACGCCGGATCCGAGCGCTCGGTCGAGCGTCAGCACGCCAAGGGCAAGATGCTCGCCCGTGAGCGGATCGACTACCTCCTGGACGAGGGCTCCTTCCACGAACTCGACATGCTGGCCCGCCACCGGGCCCACGAGAGTGGGATCGAGGAACGGCCCTACACCGATGGCGTCGTCACCGGGTGGGGCACCATCGACGGACGCAAGGTGTTCGTGTTCTCCCAGGACTTCACCGTCTTCGGTGGCGCCCTCGGTGAGGTCTTCGCCGAGAAGATCCACAAGGTGATGGACCTGGCCCTGTCGGTGGGCGCGCCGCTCATCGGACTAAATGACGGCGCCGGTGCCCGCATCCAGGAGGGCGTGGTGTCGCTCGCCTCCTACGGCGGCATCTTCCATCGCAACGTGCTGGCCTCGGGAGTGACCCCGCAGATCTCGGTGATCCTCGGCCCGTGCGCCGGTGGCGCGGTCTACAGCCCGGCCATGACCGACTTCATCTTCATGGTCGACGAGACCTCGCACATGTTCATCACCGGACCCGACGTGGTGAAGACGGTGACCGGTGAGGAGGTCACGCTCGAGGAGTTGGGCGGTGCCAAGTCGCACGCCAGCAAGTCGGGTGTGGCCACGTTCGTCGGTCCCGACGAGAAGTCGGTGCTCGACGACGTGAAGTACCTGTTCTCGTTCCTGCCGTCGAACAACCTCGAGACGGCACCCGTGATGATGAGTGGCGACGATCCGGAGCGTCTCTGCCCCGAACTGGCCGACATCATGCCGGCTAGCCCGAACATCCCCTACGACATGAAGAAGGTCATCGAGTCGGTGGTCGACGACGGCGACTTCTTCGAGTACTTCCCGAGGTGGGCCGGTTCGATCGTGTGCGGCTTCGCCCGACTCAACGG
>VERC01000039.1 GCA_018882825.1 Acidimicrobiia bacterium
CACCCCCCCCGAGGCTTAGGCGGTGGCGGTGAACGCCCCCGCCGTGGCCCCCACGGCCACGGGATTCCTCACGGTGTATCCATCGGGGGTGGGGCGTCCGGTGGCCTCGAGCCTCAACTTCGTGCCGGGTCAGGTCGTGCCCAATCTGGTGGTCTCGGGGCTCGGGGCCGATGGGCGACTGGCCATCTACAACTTCACCGGGTCGACCGAGGTGGTGGTCGACATCGTCGGGTGGTACGGCTGAGCCCGGTTTGTCCATCGAACACATGTTCGATACCATGCTCCCATGGGGTGGCGGAATCCGCCGGTGTCGTGGTCCGAACTCGAACGGGCCCTGTCCGACAGTGGTCCCGTCGCGCCCCTCGTGCCTCCGGCCCCGGTCCGCCCCTCGGCCGAGGCGGCCGGTCCGCCCGATCCACCCGGTGACGGTTCCGATGCGCCGGCCTGGTCCCGACGACGGGAGCCCTATGCGCCGCCGGCCCTCGTGCGTCGTCATCCGACGGTGCCCTACGCCGAACTGCACTGTCATTCGCAGTTCTCCTTCCTCGACGGGGCCAGCCCGCCCGAGGCTCTGGTGGAGGAGGCCGTCCGTCTCGGACTGGGTGGCCTGGCCCTGACCGATCACGACGGCCTGTACGGCATCGTGCGCTTCGCCGAGGCGGCGCGGGCCGTCGGTCTGCCCACCGTGTTCGGCGCCGAACTCACCCTCGGTCGCACCACGCCACCGGTGGGGGATCCCGATCCCGGCGGACCGCGGTCGTCGGCCGGGCGCTCCGTCGAGGGGAGCGAATCGCATCTGGTGGTGTTGGCCCGCGATCCACGCGGGTACGCGCTGTTGTCGCGTGCCATCAGTGAGGCACAACTGCGCGGCGAGAAGGGTGCGCCGCGTCTCGCGCTCGAACAGTTGGGCGCGCTGGCCGGGGTCGACGCGCCATCGGCCGATCGCGGACGTTGGCTGGTGCTCACCGGTTGTCGGAAGGGAGCGGTGGCCGCGGCGCTCGACGCGCACGGTCCGGCGGCGGCCGCCGATCGACTGGCACGACTGATCGAGGTGTTCGGGCGCGAGCACGTGGCCGTGGAGTTGTGGGATCACGGCCATCCACTCGATTCGGTCCGCAACGACGCGTTGGCGCAGATCGCCCTGCGCGCCGGTGTCGATCCGATCGCCACCACCAACGCGCACTACGCCACTCCGGCGCAGCGGCCACTGGCCACCGCGCTGGCCGCAGTGCGGGCCCGGTGCAGTCTCGACGAGATCGACGGATGGCTCCCGGCGGCGGCCGGAGCCCATCTGCGCTCGGGGGCCGAACAGGCCCGGCGGTTCGCTCGCACCCCGGGAGTGGTCGAGCGGGCGGCGGAGCTGGGGGCGCAGTGCGCGTTCGACCTGTCGCTGGTGGCCCCGGCGCTCCCCCCGTTCCCCTGTCCGGACGGACTCGACGAGATGGGGTGGCTGCGGCGTCTCACCGAGCGCGGGGCGGAGCGTCGGTACGGGCCGCGTGGGCGTGAACGCGTACCCGGGGCCTGGGCCCAGATCGATCACGAGCTCGACGTCATCGAACGGTTGGGCTTCCCGGGGTACTTCCTCATCGTCCACGACATCGTGGAGTTCTGTCGAGCCAACGACATCTACTGCCAGGGGCGCGGTTCGGCCGCCAACTCGGCGGTCTGCTTCGCCCTCGGGGTCACCAAGGCCGATGCCGTGCAACTCGGTCTGTTGTTCGAGCGGTTCCTGTCACCCGAGCGCGACGGTCCACCCGACATCGACATCGACATCGAATCGGGACGGCGGGAGGAGGTCATCCAGTACGTCTACGCGACGCACGGACGTCACTACGCCGCGCAGGTGGCCAACGTCATCACCTACCGCCCCCGCTCGGCGGTGCGCGACATGGCTCGTGCCCTCGGCTACGCGCCGGGTCAGGCCGACGCATGGGCGAAGCAGGTGGACCGTCATGGATCGATCGGGGCATGGTCCGACGACGTCGATCGCATCCCCGAGACCGTGGTGGATCTCGCCGTCCAGGTCGAACACGCGCCACGTCATCTCGGCATCCACTCCGGCGGCATGGTGCTGTGCGACCGACCCATCATCGAGGTCTGCCCGGTGGAATGGGCCCGTCGCGAGGGACGCAGCGTGCTCCAGTGGGACAAGGACGACTGCGCCGCGGCCGGACTGGTGAAGTTCGATCTCCTCGGACTGGGCATGCTCACCGCACTGCACCACACGGTGGATCTCGTCGCCGATGCGCATGCGCTCACGATCGATCTCGCCGAACTCCCGCAGGACGACGCGGTCTACGACATGTTGTGCGCCGCCGACTCGATCGGGGTCTTCCAGGTCGAGAGTCGGGCCCAGATGGCGACCCTCCCGCGTCTGCGACCCCGCACCTTCTACGACCTGGTCGTCGAGGTGGCACTCATCCGGCCCGGCCCCATCCAGGGTGGTTCGGTGCATCCCTACATCCGTCGGCGCAACGGACTGGAACCGGTCACCTACCTGCACCCCCTGCTCGAGAACTCGCTGGCCAAGACGCTCGGGGTGCCGCTGTTCCAGGAACAGTTGATGCAGATGGCGATCGATGTCGCCGGGTTCACGCCCGGGGAGGCCGATGAACTGCGCCAGGCCATGGGGTCGAAGCGCAGCACCGAACGCATGGAGCGACTGCGCGGTCGTCTGTACGACGGCATGGCGGAACGGGGCATCGTGGGTGACACCGCCGATCGCATCTACGAGAAGCTCGCCGCCTTCGCCAACTTCGGATTCCCCGAGAGCCACTCGGTGTCGTTCGCCTATCTCGTCTACGCCAGCGCGTACCTCAAGCGCTGGTTCCCCGCGGCGTTCTGCGCCGGACTGTTGAATGCACAGCCGATGGGGTTCTACTCACCGCACACACTGGTGGCCGATGCCCGGCGTCACGGGGTCGACGTGCGCACCCCCGACCTCCATGCCTCCGGGGTCGATGCCGTCCTCGAATGGGATGGCGACATGGTGCCGGTCGACGCCCTGCCGAGTGCGCCCGATCCCGGCGTGCCCCAACCGGCCGTGCGACTGGGTCTGTCGTCGGTCCGGTCGGTGGGTGAGGAACTGGCCACCGCCATCGTGGACGCTCGCGACATCGACGGTCCGTTCGCGTCGCTCGACGATCTCGCCCGTCGGGTCGACATCCCCCGCCACGCGTTCGAGGCCCTCGCCACCGCCGGTGTGTTCTCCCGGTGCACCGACCGAGACGGCGCGACCCTCGACCGCCGACGGGCCCTGTGGGTGGCGGGGGCGGTGGCCGCCACCGGTGCCGATCGTCTGCCCGGGATCGTCACCGGTCTCGACGCACCGACCCTGCCCGGACTGTCCGAACGTGAACTGGCCGGGGCCGACCTGTGGGCCACCGGCGTGGCCCCCGACGGACATCCCACCCGGTTCGAGCGCGACCGTCTCGCCACTCTCGGGGTGCTCACCGCCGCCGAGCTGCGCACCGCCCCGGCCGATGCCCGCGTGCTGGTCGGGGGAGTGGTCACGCACCGTCAGCGTCCGGCCACGGCCCGGGGTGTCACCTTCCTGAACCTCGAGGACGAGACCGGACTCATCAACGTCGTGTGTTCGCCCGGACTGTGGCGGCGTCATCGACGGGTGGCCCGCACCGCCCCCGCCCTGTTGGTCCGGGGCCGCCTGGAACGGGTCGACGGTGTGCTCAACGTGGTCGCCGATCGTCTGGAACCGTTGACGGTGGAGGGTCGGCACCGCGCCCGCGACTTCCGCTGATGCCCGTCCGCCCGTGATCCACCCGTGGTCGCGACCACGCTCCTACCATGCCCTACGCCGTTCCGGTCGCCACGAGGGCGGTCCCCACGACAGGAGTCCACATGCTGACCATGACCATGGAGCACGCATCGAACCCGATGTTCGACACCACCGCATTGAATCTCGGTCTCCTCATCATCCGTGTCACCGTCGGTCTCACCATCGCCACGCACGGACTCAACAAGATCTTCGGTGGCGGCAAGATCGCCGGCACCGCCGGATGGTTCGCCTCGATCGGGATGCGCATGCCCCTGGCCAATGCGTGGATGGCGGCGCTCACCGAGATCGGCGCCGGCGCGCTGTTGGCCCTCGGACTGCTCACTCCGTTGGCCGCCGGTGGTCTCATCGCCGTGATGATGGTGGCGATGATCACCTCCCACATCCGCAACGGATGGTTCATCTTCAAGCCGAACGGCGGCGGCATCGAGTACGTGGTGGTGCTCGCGTTGGTCAGCCTCGGAGTGGCCGTGACCGGACCCGGCGAGTGGTCGCTCGATCACTCGCTCAAGATCCACTGGATGGGCACCACCGGACTGGTGATCGCGCTGATCGCCGGTCTCGGCGGCGCAGCGTTGCAACTGGCCGCCTTCTGGCGACCCCCGAAGCCCGCGGCGGCCTGATCAGGGAACGATGACGGCGCGACCCTGCAACGTGCCGTCGACCATCTTCGTGTAGACCTCGCCGGCCCGGTCGAGCGGGTAGGTCTCGGCATGCACGCGGAACCCGTCACTGCGAGCCAGGGCCAGCAGTTCGCCCAGTTCGGTCACCGACCCCCAGTAGGTGCTCTGCACGCTGCACTCGTAGGGGAAGGTGAAGAAGCTGAACGGCAGCGTCCCACCACCCACACCGACCACGGTCAGTCGACCGAGCGGGGCGACCACCGCGGCGGCGAGGGCCAACGTGTCGTCGTAGCCACAGATGTCGAGTACGACCTCGGCGCCGCGACCGCCGGTGAGACCGCGGATCTCGGCGGCGGCATCGGGACCGGTGACGACGGTGTGGTCGGCACCCAGTCCGGCCACCACGGCGAGGGCCGACTCGCGCTGGTCGACGCAGATCACCTTCGTCGGTGACAACGCCTTGAGGAACTGCACGGCGAGGTGGCCGAGGCCACCGGCTCCGATCACCACAGTGGTGGAACCCGGCACCAGAAGCGGCAGACATCCCTTGATGGCGTGATAGGGGGTGAGGCCCGCGTCGGTGAGCGGGGCCGCGTCGGCCGGGGTCATGTCGTCGAGGGGCACGAGGTAACGGGCGGCCGGCACCAACAGGTACTCGGCCATGCCGCCATCGACCGACAGCCCCGGTCCCGAGGCCGAGATGTGCAGGCAGTAGTTCTCCATGCCCTTGCGGCAGTTCATGCACTGGCCGCAACCCCATGCGCCGTAGACGGCCACGGGGGCACCGACCTCCAGCCCGGGGGTGGGCAGCGTGCCGGGACCGAAGGCCTCGATCCATCCGGCGTTCTCGTGACCGAGGGTCATGGGGACCTCGCGCCGACCGGCGGCGGAGAACTCCATGAGGCTGATGTCGCTGTGGCAGGCGCCGGCGCCACCGATGCGCACGAGGACCTGTCCCGGACCCGGATCGGGTTGGCTCACGTCGTTGAGGGCGGTGGTGGCCGCCACCTCCGCCGAACCGCCCAGCAGTTGGAACGCCTTCATGATCTCCCCCTCGTGATCGTGTCGTCTGGTTCTAGCGCGATCGGCCGGTTCAGGGTCGCGTGTAGGTGCCGGTCACGACCGAGACCGATGTCGATCGGGCGATGACCGCGTCGACCTGTGCCCGGCTCGACTCGGCGGTGAGGCCCGAGGGCTGGGTCAACGCGTGGAGGGCGAACTCGTAGGTGCCGGTGCCCTCGACCGGGCATGGTCCCGACCACCGGGTCGTGCCCGAGCTGTTGGCGATCGGCACGGCACCGCTCGGCACTCCGCCCTGGGGCACCGACGCCGTCGACGGACCGAGCCCGGCGAGGATCCACAGCGAACGCGATGGGCGATCCCGATCGGTGACGAGCAGGACCATCTCGACCGTGCCGGTCGGGACGCCGTTGATCGCCAGCGGCGGTGAGGTGTCGGCTCCGTCGCACGTGTAGGCCCGGGGGATCGAGCCACCCCGGGGCCACGCGGAGGTGGTGAGGGCGAACGACGTGCCCCGCATCACCGCCCCTTCGGTGCTCGAGACGCCGGCGCCGCCGGTGGTGGAGGTCGATCCCGTGTTCTGGCGGGCCGGGGCGGTGGCGCCCGGCGCCGGTTCCCGCAGGGTGCGTCCGCTGGTGCCGCAGGCCGAGAGGAGCAGGGCGCTGGTCACCATGACCACGGCGAGCCAGCCTCGGGTCGTCGGTCGCATGCGGTCGAGACTATGCCCGACGCGTCGACCTCCGGACTCGCCCGTGACCCGAGGTCGGGCGGCGCGACCGATAGCGTGCCGCCGTGGCCGACCGGTGTCTGCTCTCCGTGCATGCGCATCCCGATGACGAGGCGTCGAAGGGTGCCTCGACCGTGGCGCGCTACAAGTCCGAGGGCGTGCGGGCCGTGCTGGTCACCTGCACCGGAGGCGAGGAGGGCGACATCCTCAACGCGGCGATGGATCGTCCCGAGATCCGCGCCGACCTCGCCGCAGTGCGCATGCGCGAGCTCGAGCGATCGGCCGCCCTGATCGGGTACGACGACGTGGTGCTGCTGGGCTACCGCGATTCGGGGATGCCCGACTCGGAGGCGAACGCCCGACCCGACGCCTTCGCCAACGCGGATCTCGACGAGGCCGTCGCCCGTCTGGTGGAGATCATCCGGCGGGAGCGCCCGCAGGTGATCCTCACCTACGGCGACGACCAACAGGGATACCCGCATCCCGATCACCTGCGCGTGCACGACATCTCGGTGCCGGCCTTCGAACTCGCCGGCGATCCCGACTACCGCCCGGACCTCGGCGAATCGTTCACGCCGCTCAAGCTCTACTACTCGGTGTGGACGAGAGCGCGGGTGACGGCCATGCACGACAAGTTCCTCGAACTCGGACTCGACTCACCCTTCACCGAGGACTGGTTCACGCGTCCGCACCACGACGATCGGGTGACGACGACGATCGACATCGGACCGTGGTTCGATGTCCGACTGGAAGCGTTGCTGGCCCACGCCACGCAGGTCGATCCCGACTCGGCGTTCTGGTTCGGACTGCCCCGCGAGATCGCCCGCACCGTGCATCCCGTGGAGGAGTACATCCTCGCCCGCTCGCTGGTCGACACCGTCATCCCCGAGACCGATCTCTTCGCCGGGATCGAGCCATGACCGACTGGACGTCCGAGCCGCCGGCGGCGCCACCCACGTCGCCTGCCTCCTCGCCTCCGGAGGGGTCGGACGACGTTCCGACCTCGGCGCCGCCCCCTCCGCCTCCGCCTCGGCCGTCCGATCGGACCGGTCAGGGCGCTGCGTCGGACCGGACCGGTGGTCGAGGCCGCGGTCGTACCGCCATCGGCATCGTGCTCGCCCTCATCGCCGGCTTCTCGGCCATCGCCGGGTTCATGTCGTTCTGGGCGACCGACGAGATCCTGTCGTCGTCGACGTGGGAATCGACTGGTCGTGCCCTGGTCGAGAACCCGGCCGCTCAACGCGACATCGCAGGAGCGGTCGCCGGGCAGATCATCGAAGCCGTGGGTCTCGAGAGGTTCGTGGCCGGTGTTCTGCCCGGCCCGTTGAGCGGACTGTCGGGGACCATCAGCAACAAGGCGACCGAACTGCTCACCGACGCCACCGTGCAGGTGGTGCGCACCGAGTTCTTCCAGGGAGTGTGGGAGCAGGCGGTCGCAGCGGTCCACGACCGGTTCGTGCGCGCCGTCGACGGGAGCGGTGGTGTCACCTCGATCACGGCGAAGGGGATCGAACTGGATCTCGGCGGCATCGTGGGCGCGGTCCAGGAACAACTCGACCGTCGAGGCATCACGGTGCTCGATTCGATCGACGCCTCCCGCATCGATGTCTCCTACCTCCTCATCGATGCTCCCGGACTCCAGAACGTCCGCTCGTGGGTCCGGACGCTGCGCATCCTCGTCATCGTCCTCCCGGCGGTGGCGGTCATCGGCGCCATCGCCGCCTTCGTGATCGGACGTCGGCGTTCGTTCGTGGCCGCCGCCCTCGGCGCCGGTGGTCTCGTGGGTGCCGCCGTCGTCGGTCTCGTCCTGCGCGCGGGGAAGGCGCAGGCCGTCGAGGACTTGAGCGGCGGTGTCATCAGTCCCGTCACAGCCGACGCGGTCGTGTCGCACATCTCGTCGGGAGTGCGCGGTGCGCTGCTCGTGTCGGCCGCGGTGGCTCTCGTGGTGCTCGTCCTGGGCATCGTCGTCGCCATCGTCACCTCCCCGGCGCGCTCCACCCGGACGTGACCGGCTTCGCCGTCTGGGGGCCCGAACGCGTCGGCGAGCTTCTCGCCCTCACCCGGACCCGGTACGGAGCCGACGAACTCTCCGTCGACGAACTGCTGCTGTCGTGTCACGAACGCGGCGGCGTGGTGCTCGGTGCCGATGGCATGGGCGCGGTGGCCGTCGCCGTCGGTCGGTCGGACGACGGTGCGCTCGTCGCATCGGTCCGATTGGTCGTGACCCACGCTCCCTCACCGGAGGACCTCGACCCACTCCTCGACGCAGCCGAACGGTGGGCCGCCGACCGCTCGGCGGCACGGGTCGTGCTCGGCGGCGGGTTGCCGTTCGCGTTGTGGCCCGGCGTCCCCGTCGGTTCGATCGTCGAGCGGGCCGCTGTCGGCCGCGGTTACGAGAACGGCCGTCGCTGGACGTCGTGGAGGGTGCCGTCGACGTTCCGGGCCGAGCCGCCTGCGGGTGTGACGATCCGTCGAGCCGTGCGAGACGACGACGTGACACTGGTGATGGTCGCCGCCGCGGCGAGTTGGCCGCGGCGATCCGACGAGATCGCCCGCGCCCTCGAGCACGGAACCTGTCATGTGGCGGTCGCGTCGCCCGGAGGCGCGGACACCGTCGTCGGTATCGCCACCCACTCGATCGCCCGGGCCGGATGGACGGGACCACTCATCGTCGGGGTCGGCCAGCGTCGCCGCGGTGTCGGCCGGGCACTCCTCGGTCAGGTCTGTCGTGACCTCATGATCGCCGAGTTCGACGAGGTCATCGTGGGTGAGGTCCCCGACGACGGTGCCGTCGCCTTCCTGCGAGCGGTGGGCGCGGCACCGGGTGAGTCGTTCGTGGCGCTCGAGCGACCGATCTGACCCTCAGAGACCGGCCCGCTGGAGGTCCCGCAGTTCGCGGTAGCCGATCAACACGGCGCCGGACCGCTCCACCATGCTGCGCAGTCGCGAGTCGTGACACACCAGGTGGAGATCATCGACCCGAGCGGCCCAGTCGGTGCCGATGGCCCGGACCTCGGGTGTGTCGGTGGCGGGATGCACGTACAACTCGGTGACTCCCGGACGCAGATCGAACAACGCCGCCTCGATGACCCGACGACTCCCGACTCCCCCGACGTGGACGAAGTTGTCCGGGGCCACGACTCCCTCGTCGGCGGCCAGTCGTCGGAACGGGAAGCCGATGACCCGCTCGGTGGACGCGCCCGACAGCCGCAGAGGGAGAGCGAACTCGACGGCGAGGTCGAGGTACACGTCGAAGAACTCCGGTCGCAGCTGCAACGCGCCCATGTGTGAATCGAGATGACTCACGTCGAAGCCCCACAGGATCGCCCGTTCGATCTGGGCGCGGCATTCGCGCCGCACCTCGTCGAGGTCGGCGTGATCCCACAGATCGGTGACGGTCCGAGGGAATCCGCCGTCACCGTCGAGCAGCGACGGGGCATGGGTCAGGGGACCCCAGCGATACAGGTCGAACTCGGAGTTGAGGGTGAGGTGGACTCCGACGTCCTCACCCCGGTAGTCGGCGGCGGCCTCCCGGGCCCACGGGCAGGGGACCATCAGGGTGGCACTGGTGCACAGACCCTGACGCAGTGCGTCGTAGGTGCCGGTGTTGGCGGCGTGGCACAGCCCGAGGTCGTCGGCGTTCAGGATCACCAGACGGGTGTCGGCCGGATGGCCGAGGCGTTCGGCGAGCGTCGTCACGAAGCCACGGTACCGCCCCGTCCTCCTCCTCTCCTCATGACACGGCCCGTCCCGGCCCCCCGCAGGTCAGCCACAGTCCGCGGGGCGCGGCCCGGGCCTCGTCCCGGGCCACACGGAACTGCTCGGCGTGCAGTGTGTTCGGTGCGATCGACAGCACGTCGGCCCATCCGCCGCTGACGAGGTCGAGGTTCACGAACAGTCCGTCGGACGCCCGCCACACGTAGGCCAGCAGTCGACCGTAGGCATCGTGTGTCTCGAGATCGTGCTCGAGTCGCAGCACCGTGCCGGGAGGGAGCAGCGAGGCCGTGTGCTCGGACGCCTCCCGACCGAAGCACTGGACCGGTCGACGCGGATCCTTGGTCTCGGGGGTGTCGATGCCGAGCAGGCGCACCGGCACGCGTTCACGACCGAGGCGCACCACCACGGTGTCGCCGTCGACCACGGCGATGACCGTCGGTTCGGCGGCCCACGGTGCGGTGGCGGCCGGATCGATCCACGCCCGCAGCACCCAGGCGAAGAACGCCACCGAGGCCAACAGGAACGCGACCGACAGCGTCGTGATCAGCGCGAGGCCGATGGCCCACCGCCGGCGTCGCCGAGCGGGAGCGGTCGGTGGGGGTGGGAGCGAGGACGCCACGGCGCAACCTCCGGATCGTGGACCGGTGGCTGCTGTCGCAGCGAGGGTGCGAACCTAGGGCGCCGGCGAGCGGCGCGTCAGGGCCGGAGGGCTCAGAGACGCTCGAGCAGGGTGCCGGTCCCCAGTCCGCCACCGCAGCACATCGACACCAACGCCCGGTGCGCGCCGGTGCGCTGCAGTTCGTGCACGGCCTTGGTCACGAGGATCGATCCGGTGCCGCCGAGCGGGTGACCGAGGGCGATGGCCCCGCCGTTGGGGTTGACCCGCTCCGGATCGACGGAGAGTTCCGTCTGCCAGGCCAGCACCACCGAGGCGAACGCCTCGTTGATCTCGAAGAGGTCGATGTCGTCGATCCCCAGACCGTTGCGGGCCAGCAGGGTGCGCGTGGCGTCCATCGGACCGGTCAGCATGAGCACCGGATCGGTGCCCACGAGGCACGTGTCGACGATGCGAGCCAACGGTCGGAGGCCGAGAGCGGCGGCCTTCTCGGCCGTCATGAGCAGCACGGCGCCGGCGCCGTCGGAGATCTGCGAGGACGAGCCGGCAGTGTGGACCCCGCCCTCTCCCATGACCGGCTTGAGCGACGCCAGGGCCTCGGCTGTCGTGTCGCGCAGCCCCTCGTCGCGGGCCACGTGGTGGGTCGTGCCGACGGGCTTGCCGTCCTCGCCGAGATCGGGGGCGTCGATCGCGGTGATCTGCGTGCCGAAGCGATCCTCGTCCCACGCCCGGGCCCCGAACTGCTGGGACCGCAGACCGAAGGCATCGGCGTCGTCACGGGTCACGTTCCACTGCGCGGCGATGCGCTCTGCGCCCTCGAACTGGCTCGTGTACTCGTACTGGGCGAAGTACGACTTGGGGATGGGCGAGCCCACGCCCAGTCCCTTGGCCACGTTCGATCCGATCGGCACCTTCGACATCACCTCGACACCACCGGCCACGGCCGAGTCGATGACACCGGCGGCCACCAGCGCGTAGGCGACGTCGACGGCCTGCTGGCTCGAACCGCACTGGGCATCGACGGTGGTGGCCGCCACCTCGAGGGGGAGTCCGGCGGTGAGCCACGCGGTGCGGCCGACGTTGAACGCCTGCTGCCCGATCTGGTCCACGCACCCGGTCACCACCTGACCGACCTCGGCGGGATCCATCCCGGTGCGGTCGAACAACGCCCGGAACGGTGCGGCCAACAGGTCGGCCGAGTGCATGGTGGACAGGCCACCGTTACGACGGCCCACGGGGGAACGGACGGCATCGACGATCACGACTTCACGCATGGTCCGATCGTAGGCCCCGGGGGGCAGATCGGCGACGTCGACGGATGCTGCAGGGCCGGGACCGGGTCGGACAGGACTGCGAGGCCCCGGGTGCCCCTACCATCGCCGTGTGGACGCACAGCAATGGCTGGGACTCCGGCCCACTCACAACCCCATGCGCTGGTACCTGCCGGTGACCGAGGGGATCTGCAGCGGGCTCGGATCCCTGTTCGGCGGCTGCGGTCTGGGGGCGGCCATCGAGGTGATGGAGCGCGTCACCGGCCGTCCGGTGGTGTGGGCCACCGCGCAGTACCTCAACTACACGACGCCGCCGTCGGTGCTCGATCTCGATCTCCACATCGGCGCCACCGGGCGGACCACCACGCAGGCCACCGTGACCGGCCATGTCGGCGACACGGGGATCCTCGTCGTGAACGGGGCCCTCGGTCGGCGCGACCTCCCCGAGGAGGGGCAGTGGGTGACGGCGCCGGTGGTGCCGCCCCCCGGCGAGTGTCCGCCCCGACAGCTGCGGTTCGATCCGGGCAACTCCATCTCCACCCGACTCGAACAACGCGTGGTGGCCGAGGAGCCCGGTACCGGACGCACCGCATTCTGGACGCGCATGCCCGAGCTGCTCGAGAACTCCGCGGCGTCACTGGCGGTACTCGGTGACTTCGTGCCCATGGGTCTCGGTCACGCCGTCACCTCCGAGATCAACTCGAACAGTCTCGACAACACGCTGCGCGTCGTGCGCATCGTCCCCACCGAATGGGTGCTCGTCGACATCCGGATCGAGGCGGTGGCCAACGGCTTCGGTCACGGTCACATCTATCTGTGGTCCGATGACGGTGTGCTCATGGGAACCGCCAGTCAGTCGGCGATGATCCGCCCGTGGAAGGGCTCCTGATGGCGCCCTACCGCGGCTATGGCGTGACCATCCCCTTCGGCCCGGGTCCGTTGAGCGCACAACGGGAGTCGATCGCCGAACTGGCCTCGCTCGGCTACACCGACGCGTGGT
>VERC01000040.1 GCA_018882825.1 Acidimicrobiia bacterium
AACCCACACCGCGCTGATCGAACTCGTTGCCCGGGAAGGTCGGGATGGTGGCGGGACCGGCATCGAGCAACGGCGAACCGGCCTGCGGCAACATCGTCCTGGTCGAGCCACCGTTGTCGGCCAACGCACCGAGCATCGGGGTGTCGCTGCGCAGCAGGCCGGAGCCGGCGAGGGTCACGTTCGGGCTCACCCCCGAGCCGATGAGGGAGTTGTTCGCCGTCACCGTGCCGGTGATGGAGGGGTCCTGCTGGACGAGGAGATCGGCGGTACCGCCTGCGCCGGCGGAGTTCCCGGACACGATCGTGCCGGTGAGGGTGAGCGAGGGGAACCCGTACCCGGAGGCGAAGATGCCGCCGCCCGAGTAGGTGGGGTCGGACGACGTCGACGTGTTCCCGGTGATGGTGGACATCGAGATGTCGACGGTCGGCACGTAGAAGAACGCCATCGCTCCACCCACCGTCGACGAGTTCCCGGTGAAGGTGGAGTTGGCGATCGTCACCGACCCCGTGGCGAAGACGGCGGCCAGGCCACCGCCACCCCCGAGGGGGTTGGTAGTGGAGTTCCCCGAGATGGTGGAGCCCACGATGGTGAGCGACGACTCGTTCCCCGAGTTGTAGACGGCGAGACCGCCGGCGATGACGTTGGCGGTGTTGTCGGCGATCGTGGAGTCGGTGACGACCAGCGATTCGACCGCGATCACGCCTCCGCCGATGTAGCCGGAGTTTTCGCTGACCGTGGACCCGGCGAGCACGAGGTTCGGTGCGTAGATGCCCGCGCCGTAGCCTCCGGTGTTGCCGGTCACCACGCAATCACGCACGGTCAGGGTGTTCTTGCCCTGGGCGAAAATGCCGCCGCTGCTGCCGGCGCCACCTCCGGCATTGCCGTCACCACCGGTGATGGTCAGGCCGCTGATCGTCGAACCCGAGGCCTGCGGGGTGATGTCGAACACACGGCTGGACCCGTCGGCATCGATGGTGAGGAGATCGGCGCCCGGTCCGATGATGTCGACGCCATTGTCGATCAAGTCCCCGGCGGTCAACGTGATCGTGCCGGCACCACCGCTGAACAGCGAGGAGGCGAAGGTGATCGTGTCGCCCACCGTCGCGGCGGCGAGCGCATCGCGCAGTGAGCACGACCCGGGCACAGGGGTGGTGCAGTCCGACGCGGTGGCCGCGCCATCGGCAAGGGTGTCGACCGACCACGTGGTGGCGGCACCGGCAGGGGCCGCCGACAACGCCAGAAGCAGGGTGGAACCGGCGCCGCCCACCAGGGTGGCCGCCGCTCCGATCGCCGTGGTACGGGAAACTCGGGTCGTCATCGGGATCCTCTTCATCGTGTTCATCTGCTTCGCGGGCAAGGGGGCGCGGAACCCGGCCCTCCCGGAGTGCCCTGTGAAAGCATCCTACTCATGACCCGACGGAACGTCCTCGGCCCCCTCACCTCACCCACACCCGACCCGTCGATGCAGTGACGGTGGCATCATCGCCGGGGTGGCCACCCTCTGGAACAGGGACGGATCGCTGATCGCCACCGCCCGCCAGACTGCGCTGCTGCGACGTCTGCCTCGACCCGACTGACCGTCCCGACCGACACGACCGATGCCCACCGGACCCGCCGACCTGCTCGCCGAACTCCCCCGCCGCCTGGCCGAGGAGACCATCATCTGGTTGGCCACCACGCGGCCCGATGGTCGACCACACCTCATCGCCATCTGGTTCGTGCACGTCGACGATGCACTGTGGATCGCCACCGGCGCCGACAGCGTCAAGATCACGAACCTGCGCGCCAACCCGGCAGTGAGCGTGAGTCTCGAGTCGGGAATGCGCTCGGCGGTGGGAGAGGGAACGGCCCGGATCATCGCTCCGCCGTTCCCCCGAGCCGTCGCGGACGCGTTCCTGGAGCGGTTTGACTGGGACATCGCCGACGGCTCAGATGCCGACATGGGATCGCTGGCGCTGTTGCGCCTCGACATCGAGCGGTGGCGCCGGTGAGCAGCGACTGGTCGCCGGCGCTCCCCGGCCTGCGACGACTCCGGCTCGACGTCGTGGTGGTGGTGCAGGCGATCGTCACCACGCTCATGGTGGGCATGATCTGGACGGTCCACCTCGTGCACTACGAGCTGTTCCCACTCGTCGGAGCCGATGCGTGGGATGCCTACGAGTCGGCCCATGTCGATCGCATCGGCAAGGTCCTGTTCGGGCCCTGGCTCATCGAGGGACTGTGCGTTCTCGTGCTGCTGCTGGCCCGTCGCCGCGATCTGCGGATCCTCGCCTTCGTGGGTGCCTTCCTGATGCTGTTCATCCTCATCGACACGGCGGCATTCTCGGCGCCCGCCCACGGGGTGCTGCTCGACAGCTGGGACCGCAACACGTACGACGAGTTGATGGTGGTCAACCTCGTCCGAGCCTGGCTGTGGACGGCCAAGGGCGTGGTGGCGGTGTGGATGTTGTGGCTGGTCGTCACCCGCAACCTCACGTCACGCTCCGAACGAACCTGACCTGCTCGGCGCGCTCCGGCACGCTCGACCGACTCCAACCCCGGGGAGAGCGCACGGTGAACACGGCATCGTCGTCGAGTTCCATGCGGTACCCGTCCTTGTGGAACTCGCGATGGTGGGTCCCGCACAGCAGCACCATCCGATCGACATCGGTGCGACCCCCCTCGATCCAATGATCGACATGGTGCACATCACAGAATCTCGGTCTCACCCGACATCCCGGTGCCCGACAATGTCGGTCGCGGGCGATCACGGCTCTTCGTTGCCAGTGACGAGCAGTGCGAACCTCCCGACCGAGGTCGAGCACCCTCGAGCCCGACATCATCACCCGTTGCACCACCGAATCGCAGGTGAGTGCCGAGATCGCCGCCGGATCGAGCACCTGACCCTCGGTGGTCACCGCCTCACCGTGATGCGCGAGCGCCTCGCTGAACCAGGCCGTCTCGACAACGGACCATCCCCGCTCCACGGCCCGGGCCCGCACATCGGCCACCGTGCCCACGCCGGCACCGCGCAGGGCTGCGGCACGAAGCTCGGCCACATCGATCACCAACGACACATGCGGGACGAATCGACCCGACTCGCCGGCTCCGTCGCGGGAATCGAGCGCGAACTTGGCCATGGCCACGAGCGCATCGGCGTTGCGGGTCGCCATCGACCGACGCGGACCCACGACGTCGCCGTGCTCATCGACCGGATCGGGGACGTCGAACACGCGCAGCGCGGCCTCGACGATCGCACCCTCGACCGGCGACAACTCACCCGAGATCGCCATCCGCCCGTCGAAGTACGAGGACACGAACACCCCCGATGGACGTTCGGCGAAGTGCTCGGCGCCGTCCTCGGCCTCGGCACAGCGCACCCACTGGCGCAGTGCCACCTCGGTCGCGGTGACATCGAGCGGCGCGACCACCTCGACAACCCGTGCGGCGTGCTCGGCGAACCGGGCCACGAACCGCGTCGGGATCACCGTCACCATCGCATCCACCTGCGGACCCGTGAGTCGACCTGTGCACCAGGCACTCGCCACCTCGGGCCAGGATTCGAGCCGTTCCGAACGTCGGGCCGCAGCCGACGCGTCCTTCCGACTCAGCGCACAGGCGTCGGCCAACCATCCCCGCAAGGACCCAGCGCCCTCGTCGCGCCACAGCTCGTGCACGTCGAATCGCACCTGGGCCTCGCACACCAGCGCCTCGAGCCGATCGATCGTCGCACGCAGCCTGACCATCGCCGGGCCCGCGGCGGGCACGCCGGCGGCGGCGATCCGCTCCACGATCCCTCCGAGCTCGTCGGCCAATGTTTCGAACATGTGTTCGACAGTACGGCGACCCGGTCGGACCCGGAATGGGCCAAACGAACTCGATCCCCGACGCGACCCCGGCCCGCTCCCCGTGCGACCGCGGCCCGCAAGGACCGACCGCCGTCCTACGCTCGACCGATGGTCCGGACACCAACGTTGCGACCCACTCGCGCTCGAGCACCGGCCGCGGCCGCCACCCCGCGCTCGACCACACTGCACACCACGACCCGAACCACCTCCGCCCCCGCTCTGGTGCTCCGCCGTTGCTGCGGGATCACCGCCCGTCATCGGGCGCTTGCACTCCTCTCCATCGCCACGCTCACCATCGCCCTCGCTGCCTGTGGCTCGACGTCGAACGACCCGACCGGTCGCACCGCAACCTCCGACGCCGCCCGACTCGCTGCCATCGCCACCGCCCGCCCCTACGGCGTGGGCATCACCACCCGCACGTTCGTGGACACCAGCCGCACCACCCAGGCCAACCGCGAGCAACCGGCCCGACCCGATCGCACTCTGGTGACCACGCTCGTCTACCCGACCGCACCCCTCGGGGCCACACGCGAACCGGCCCGGGCCGGCACGCTGCCCGTCCCCGTGCCCGACGCCGCCGCCGACGCCACCACGGGCCCGTATCCGCTGGTGGTGTTCGCCCACGGATTCGGCGGCAACGAGCAACTGCTGCTGCCGTTGGCCTCGATGTGGGCGCAGGCGGGGTACATCGTCGCCATCCCGCTGTTCCCCCTCACGAACACGCGCACACCGGGGGGCATCAATGGTGCCGACATCGCCAATCAGCCCGGTGACGTCGGGTTCCTGTTCGACACGCTCACCGCTCCCAATGACACTCCGGTGAACGGACTGGTCGACGCCGACCGTCTGGCACTGGCCGGTCACTCCAACGGCGGCATCACCACGCTCGGCGCCATCGCCAATTCCTGCTGCAAGGACGCGCGCATCGGTGCGGCGATCGTGTTCGCCGGCGTCACTTCTCCCTTCGGTGGTGGCACCTACGATCTCACCGATCTGCCGCCGGTGTTGTTCGTACACGGTGTGAACGATGCGCAGATCGATTTCGAACAGGCAGCGCGCATCTTCAACGACGCGTCGACACCGAAGGCGATGTTGCGTGTCGACACCGGGAACCATGTGTCGATCCTCATGTCGAGCGCGCCCGAGTTCGCCGAGGTGACGGCGGCCACGATCGACTTCCTCGACCTCGCGCTCCTCGGCGATCCGACGGCTCCGGCTCGTCTCGCCCAGGATCAGACGCCCGGTCGTTCCACCATGTTCTTCGCGCCCGATGCCGACAGCGCGGCCACGGTGAAGGTCCCGGTGGCCGACCGCGGTCCCACCGACCGGCGCGCCACCATCTCCAAGCAGGACGGACTGCGCGACGGCGAGAAGGTGACTGTGACGTGGTCGGGCTTCCTCGTGGGCAAGACCGTGAACATCGTGCAGTGCACCGGTGACGGTCGCGGTGGGTCGGAGACCTGCGAGATCCGACCCGGACAGGTGCTGCTCCCCAACCCCACCGGCTCGGGACGGCTCGAGATGACCGTCACGGTGGGCAAGGTGGGCAACGGCGTGTGCGATGCCGCCAATCGGTGCACGATCCTCGTCAACGACGCCGGCCTGCAGGATCCCGACGCCTTCGTGTACTTCCCGGTGACCTTCGCGCCCTGATCCCGGTGTGGTTGACTGCGCCCATGCCCGCCAGAACCACCTCGACGAACCCGCACCGCCGTGGCCATGGCACGCTCGGGAGACTGCTGGCCCTCGTCCTGTGCACCGTCCTGCTCGCCGCCGGCTGCGGGGGTTCTGACTCGGCCGGGTCCGACATCGCGTCCGACGCGACCGACGTGAGCCTGCTGTTCAGTGCACTCGTGCCCTCCATGGTGATCTCCGCCGACAGCACCGGGCATCGGATCACGGTGCCCCTCGATTCCCCGGTCGCATGGTTCACCGACCGACCGCAACGCGCGGCCGGAACCTTCGATATGGCTGCGCTCGTGTCGATCTGGGACGCCGAGGGCTTCAGGGTCGACCCTCCCAACGCCGCGGTCGTCGTCACCGTCGACGGCGCTCAGCGGCAACACATCGTCGAACTCTCCGATCCGAGAATCGACGGGACGACGGTCTCGTTCACGGCGATCGACGTCGGCGACGAGGAGTCCACCGATGCCGTTGCCGGTCGCGAAGCCAGTCACGACGTCGGCGTCGGCACCTACGGGGCCAGCGAGTTGTTCATCGACAGTGCCGCGACCTCCCCGTGTCCGTCGTCGATCACCACCGAGTACTTCACCCCGTGCCTCCTCGCCGCCAACCGGACGATCACCTTCAAGGCCACGACCAGTCATGCCGATGACTGCATCAAACTCACCCGGACCGACAGCACGAAGACCGAGAACGGTGACATCACGCTCCCGAGTGGCAGCTTCTTGCCCATCACCATTTCCGGGACCCAAGGGACCTACTGCCTGAAGTACAACTCGGGCGAGGCATGGTCGATCAAGGTGTGGCCGAATTCGGTGACGTTCAGCGCCGGTTCTCCCGACTCCACGCCGGGAGGACCCGACCCCGCCGGCAAGTCCGGCTACATCAACTAGCCGAAGCGACGCCGAACGTCGTCAAAGTCTGCGAGTTGGGAACCAACGCTTCCGAGGGAACATCCGAATCCGGAAGACCACCCCAACCACGATCGGCGCAGCACACGATCGATGGCTCAACCGCCAGCGAGTTCAGGCATCTCTTCGACGTTCATTCCGTCGCGCCAGTCGACGACTCCGGCCAGCGGTCCGGAACTAAGGTCCGAGCCGTGCGTGGCTCCCGTTCGTCACTTCGTCGACGACCTCCCCTCGCCTCGGCACTCCTGCTGTCGCTCGTCGTCTCGGTCGCACTGGTGCTCGTCGGCCTCGGTGAGACGCCTCTCCCACGGGCCGGAGCGTCGGTCACCCCGCCGACCTGGCGCGATGCCACCGCCATCCCGGGCCTGGCCGCGCTGGGCGTCGATGAGAGCCGCCTGACGGCCGTCGCCTGCAATGGTCCGGGCCAGTGCACCGCCGGCGGCTACACCACCGAGGGCACGACCGTCCGGTCGCTCCTCGTCGAGCAGGTGAACGGCACATGGGGCGATGCCCGCGAGATCCCCGGGATGTCGAACCTCCCGGGTACCGCCGGCGTCGATGCCCGGGTGTCGTCGATCTCGTGCGTGCCCGGCGGTGACTGTCTGGTCGTCGGCACCTATGCGTCCGGAAGCGGGATTCGAGGCTTCGCCACCCGGCGGATCGCAGGAACCTGGGAGGACGCGGTCGAACTACCGGGTCTCGCGGCACTGGCACTCGGCGGTCTGGTGAGCGTCTACGACAGCTCGTGCTCGAGCGCCGGCAACTGTTCGGCCGTGGGCTCCTACTACACGGCGTCGTCCACGTTCGAAGCCTTCGTGATCGATCTCGTGAACGGCGTGTGGCAGAGCGCCAGAAACGTCCCGGGTCTGGCCGCGCTGAACACCGAGGGCCGCGCCGAGCTGCTCTCGGTGGCATGTCCGGCCGACGGTCAGTGCTCGGCCACCGGTTACTACAAGGACGGATCCGGTCAGCGGGGCTTCGTCGTCGATCGAGCCGGCGGCATTTGGGGGAACGCAACCGACATTCCCGGTCTGGCTGCGCTCGACACGCTGGGAGGTTCGACGGGTACGACCATCTCGTGCTCGAGTCCCGGGAACTGCTCCGTCGGCGGTCGCTACGCCCAATCGATCTCCGGGGACACCACCGCATTCCTCGTCGACCGGGTGGGCGGCACCTGGGGATCAGCCCGACCCGCCTTCGCCAGTGGTACCGGTGCCAGCGAGGTCACGGGGATCTCGTGTCCGGTCGATGACCGATGTCATGCCGTGGGCATCGCGCTCATCGGTCCGGATTTCACGGTGTTCGTGTCCGGTCGCGCTGGCGCTGTGTGGGCCGAGCCGACGCTGCTCCCCGGAATGGCTGCCATGGCCACCGAGTCCTCCGCGCGCTCGATCTCGTGCGCGGCCCCCGACACATGCGCGATCACCGGTCGGTACACCGACGGCGGTGGACAGGTTCCGTTCGTGGCCAATCTCGTCGATGGCGTGTGGGGCTCGGCATTGCCCATTCCCGGACTGGCGGGGCACAACAGTGGTGTGAGCTCCAGCGGCGCCGAGGTGGCGTGCACATCGCCGGTGCGCTGCGTGGCGGTCGGTGACGCGACGTACGCCGGAGTCAGTGCAGGATTCCTCGTCGACTACGTCGGAACGTTCGAGCCCGATCCCGCACCGATACCCCCTCGGTTCACCGGCTGACGGCCGAGCGATGCGCACGTGTCGCTCCTCGCGCCTGTGCTTCACTACACCGATGGCCGCTCCGAGGTCGTCGACCCGTCCGATTGATCCGACCGGGATCCGACACGCCTCCCTTTCCCGGTGGCTCGTCGCTCTCGCCCTGTGCGCGTCGGCGATTCTCGCAGGCTGCGCGTCGACCGACACGGTCTCGTCCGACTCCCCCTCCGACTCCTCCGATGTCAGCCTGCTGTTCAGCGCCATGCTGCCGTCGATGGAGATCACCGCCGATGGCGAAGCGCATCGCATCACGGTGCCCCTCGAGTCACCGGTCGCCTGGTTCACCGACCGACCGAACCGCGCCGCCGGCACCTTCGACATGGCTGCACTCGTGTCCATCTGGGAGGCCGAAGGCTTCGTCGACGACCCCCCCAACGCCGCCGTCGTCGTGTCGGTCGATGGCGCCCAGCGTCAACACATCGTCGAGCTCTCCGACCCGACGATCGACGGGACCTCAGTCTCCTTCCATGCCATCGACATCGGCGACGACGAGTCCACCGACACCGTCGCCGGCCGCGACGCCAGTCATGACGTCGGCATCGGCACCTACGGCGAAAGCGAACTGTTCATCGACAGCGCCACCATGCCGCCATGCCCATCGTGGATCGGCAAGGAGGATTTCGCGACATGTCTGATCGCCGCGAACACCTCGGTGAACTTCAGGGCGACGACGAGTCGTTCGAATGACTGCATCCAACTGACGCGCACGGTGAGCACGAAGACCGAATACGGGAACATCCTGATGCCCGGGGTGAGCGGCGGAATGCCGTTCAGCATCACCGGCACACAGGGAACCTTCTGTCTGCTGTACACCTCCGGCCAGACGTGGACGATCAAGGTGTGGCCGAACTCGGTGACGTTCAGCGTCGGCCAACCACAGGATCGCTATCCCGATGGCGGCGACGACTACGGCGACTACCAAGGCGACGACCACGGGGGCGACACGAAGGATCAGTGACGAGGTCGGGACGGACTCGTACCGAATCCATCGACCGCGCCACCCAGTCACGCCCCGGCCACCACCACCCCGAGCCGCCGACGGGCGTGCACCACCATCAACCCCGCCGCCAACAGGTACACCGCGGCGCAGATCACCCCGGCCAGGTGGAACGCATCGGCCTGCTGCCGATAGGCCTCGACGGTCTGGGCGGTGTCGGCGTCGAGGTCGTCGAAGACGATCGTGGCGCTGATCACGCCGATGACGGCCACGCCGAGGTTGGCCGCCGTGGTACGCCACGACGACGTCGCTGCCACTCCACCGACGGGTGCCAGTTCCATGAACGACTGCGTGATCGGCCCCACGGCACCGGCGATCGGCACCGCCGCCAACGACAGCACCAGCACCGGCACCCATGGCGACGACTCGGCCGTCACCGCCAACGCACCGAGCGACAGCACGGCCCCGGCCGCCAACGCGCCGATGGCCACCGGCGTGCTCCCCCATCGGGCTCCGAGCCGGCCACCCATCACCGCCGCCACGGCCGCCACCGCCTGGGGCACGATCAGGTACAGCGCCGTGTCGACCAACGACTGGTGATAGCGGTACTGCAGCAACAGGTAGGTGAAGAAGAACAGATTCACCCCGTTGACGGCGATGACCACGGCGAACACCGACATCGCACCTCGGGCGCGCATCGATCGCTGATCCAGCGTCACCTTCCGACGGGTCCGCATCGTCACCCACAGCGCCACCAGTGCAGCCACACCCACGCACAGACTGATGATCGCCGAGGTCGAATGGGTGTCGGTGCGGGCGTTGGTGTTCACGAACGACGCGGTGAGCGCGATCCCGGCGAGCGCCACACCGGCGAGCATCGGGGTGACCAGCTCGACCCGCGGACCCTCCTCGCCGGTCGCTCGACGAGGCGGAATCGTGCGGCGGGTCGACACCCATGTGGCCGCCGCCACGGCCACCCACAACAGCACGACCGGTCGCCATCCGAGCCCGGGCACCATCACACCGGCGACGAGCGGGACGACGATCGAGACCACCGGCGCGATCACGGCGAAGACACCGAAGGCACGAGCACGATCGGCACGATCGGGATAGGTGCCGTTCAGCACCGCCACCCCGGAGATGGCCATGGCGATCGTGCCGATACCCGACGCGCACAGTCCGGCGAGCAGCACCCGGTAGTCGGGAGCGACACCGGCCAGCACCGCGCCGCTGGCCGCCAACGCACTGGCCGCCTCGAGCACCCGTCGGTCGCCCAGTCGGTCGGCCAGCGCACCGGCGAGGAACACGGCGACGAGCGCGGCGCCCGAGGAGATCTGCCCGACGACGATCGTCTGGTCGGGGGTCATGGCGAAGTCGTCCTGGATGGCCTCGAGCATGAACTCGAGACTCGAGTAGCCGACCAGTCCGGCCGCAATGGCGAGGAAGGCGGTGGTCACCTGCAACCGGGCAGTGGCACGGGGCACGGACGGCGATGGTAGGTGCGTCAGAGGGATCGCGGACCAGAAGCGATCGCGCTGACAGACTCGACCCGTGACGACATCGCTCCTCCACGGGAAGTACCGACGCCCCTCACCCGCCTTCCTGCTCGGAGCGCCACTCGTGCTGGTCGGCGGACCACTCGCCGCCTCTGCGCTGCCCACCCCCGCCGGAGCCACCCCCGGCACCTACACCGTCACGAACCTGACGACGGCGGGTTCCGGCTCGTTGGTCGACGCGATCGCCCAGTCGGAGTCGAATCCCGGCCCCGACACGATCGTGTTCGACCCGTACCTTGCCGGGACCATCACCCTTTCGACGGAGTTCGACCTCACGCAGGATCTCGTGATCGACGGCGGCGGGCGGATCACCCTCGATGGCGGTGGAAGTGTGCGGCACTTCGACCTGTCACCCGACTCGCAGACGATCACCCTGCGCGGTCTGACCCTGACCAACGGACGCGCTGCGCTTCGCGGTGGTTCGATCCACGGCACCACCAACGTGAATCTGGTGATCGACCACTTGACCTTCACCGGGAACACGGTGACCGATGACTCTGGCAAGGGTGGAGCAGTCTCGCTTGAGACGGGGAGTTCGCTCATCATCACCGACTCCACATTCGTCGGGAACTCTGCCGGAACTGCCGGAGGGGCGATCTCGCAGACGTCGTTCGGTTCGGGAGACTTCACGATGTCTCGAACGACTGTCACCGGCAACGCGCAACTCGGCAACGGGGCGGTCTACGTTGAGGTCGATCAGACCGCGATCATCGATTCGGTGATCTCGTCCAACATCTCGACGAACCTCTCGCCCGGCGCCAATACCGGCGCCAACCTCACCGGCGCCCACATCCGCGTCGACGGACTGACGATGAAGGACAACGAAGGTTCCGCCCTGGAGATCAATCGCGGCGGCTTCGTCGATGTCGACGTGCGACGACTGTCGATCGATGGAGCCGAGCGAGGGCTGTTCCTCGACTCCGTTCCGGGGGCGAGCGTGCGCCTGTCGGACTCCAGCATCATCAACACCACCTCGCTCGGAATCCTCTCGGATGCCTGCTTCGGCGACATCATCATCGAGTCGACGACGATCACGGGTTCGGTTGGAGCAGCCATCGATGCGCAGGGCAGTGGCCTCTACTGCGAGGTTCACAGCACCTTCCTTCGCCACAGCACCATCGCCGCGAACGCCGTCGGTGTCGTTGCCACCGGCGGGACGCCGGGAACGGTCGAACTCGACCACACCATCGTCGCTCGGAACGGCGTCGACCTGGCCACTGACGTCGACGCGCGATGGTCACTCATCCAACTTCCCGACGGACACCTCCGCACCGCAGCGCACGTCATCGTCGGCGTGGATCCTCTTCTCCGACAGGCCACCGTCGGTTCACTGCGGGTGTGCACTTTCGATGAGTCGAGCCCGGTGTTCAACGCCGGTGACCCCGGCTTCACCCCACCCCCGAGCACCGACGAGGTCGGGCAACCCCGGGTGGCGTTCGGCCGCATCGACATCGGGGCGTGGGAGCGACAACCCGAACCAGCACCGGTGGCACCCACCTTCACGGGCTGAACCCACCGACCGTCACGGCCCCCTCCACTACCCTCTCGCCCGTGACGACGACCGAACGAGTCCCTGCCATCGAGGGGTGGTTCACCACCTCCGAGCCCTACACCCTCATCGGCGCCAGGTGCGGCGAGTGCGGCACCTACGTGTTCCCACCCCGCAGTGGGGCGTGCCCAAATCCGCACTGCGAGGGGGCCGAACTCGAGCCCACACACCTGAGCCGTCGCGGCCGGGTGTGGTCCTACACCGAGAACCACTACGCCCCGCCGCCGCCCTACATCGCCGCCGAACCGTTCGAGCCCTACGCGCTGGCCGCAGTGGAACTCGAGGCCGAGGGCATCGTCATCCTCGGACAGGTGGCCAAGGGCGTGATGGCCGCCGACCTGTCGATCGGCATGGAGGTCGAGGTCGACCTGCAGGTGCTGTACCGCGACGACGAAGGTGTCGACCACTGGGTGTGGACGTGGGCGCCCGCCGCCCCCGGAAAGGACGCATGAGATGAGCAGCGACCGTGATCTGGTGGTGCTCGGTGCCGGGATGCACCCATGGGGCAAGTGGGGGCAGAACTTCGTGGAGTACGGACTCGTCGCCGCCCGCGCGGCACTGGCC
>VERC01000274.1 GCA_018882825.1 Acidimicrobiia bacterium
GGCCAGGGCGCCCGTGTCGCGCCGCAACTGATCGCCGAGGATCCACACCGTCTCCACGCCGAGAACCTAGGCGTCGCGCGACACCGCCGGGCGGGCGCGCGTGAACGCTCAGCCGGTGAACACGGGCCCGACCGGATCGACGGGCACGGGATCGGGCCGGTCGAGTGCGGCGAGGAGACGGTCCTGACGAACCCAACCCAGTCCACTGGCGAGGTCGTACCCGGAGGTGGCGACGTACACGCCCACGCCGTGCGGGTCGTTGTCACCGAGGACCACATCGATGACCACATCCGTCATCGACTCGTCGGCGGCCAACGAGTACAGCAGGGGCGAGACGAATCCGAGACGCGGTTCGCCGCGGGCAGCCCGGGCCGCGGACTGCAGGGCGAACGACGCCGCCAGCAGCGGTGACGCCAACGACGTTCCACCGACGGGCATCCATCCTCCGAGGTAATGGAGGAACGCCCCCGGCATCAGATCGGCGAAGTGCGACACGTCGGGCACCGTGCGCGCCGTCCCTGGCGCGACTCCGGACTGCCACGGTGACGCCGCCGACATGACGCTGACACCACCGCCTCCGCTGTCGAAAGGACTGCTGACCGGTTGCGGCGGCGACGCGAAACGGGCGTCGTTCCAGACACCCGCCGAGACGATGCGGTTCCGAGCATCGAGCGTGAGGTTGGTGCCGCCGACGGCGGTGACCCATCGACTCGAAGCGGGGAACGAGACGTTCACGTCGTCGGTGGTCGGGAAGCACCCGCTCGACCCGCGATCCCCGGTGGCCACGAAGGTCCCGATGCCGGCCGCCACGCCGGTGGCGACCATCTGGTCGAACAGCGACGACCCGACCCGCCACGCCGGATCCTGATTCACGATCTCCAGTTCGCAGACCGCGAAGCTGACGGTGACGACGTCCGGCGCCACCCCTCCCGTGAGCGAGGCATCGAAGGCGGGTGCCAGCAATTCGATGAGCGAACCGACCATCGTCGGGGCATCGGTCGAGACACCGAACCAGTCGATGCGTTCGGCCTCGGGCGCGATCGACAGGACGGCCTGCAGGTCGAGGGTGGTCTCCAGGCTCTGGAACCAGTCGGAGATCAACGGACCGGTGACGTGATCGGTGACGGGGGTGCCCCCGAGACCGAAGCACGATCGCCAGACGTCGATGTCCGATGCGAGGTACGGGGCGTAATCGACCACGGCGATGCGGGCGCCCCGTCCACGGAAGCCCTGCGCCCACAGTTCGTCGACGCCGAAGGCCTCACGCAGCTGCGCCGGCGAGATCCCCATCGGGTGCCCGAAGTCGGTGGTCTCCAGCGCGTCGGGACAGGCATCGATCGGTGTGCCGGTGCGCCACGGTGTCCCGCCATCGGCGGCGGTCAACGTCCACGTCGAGGCCGGGTCGGGCACCGACGCCGCCGGCCGGGGTCGTCGGGTCTCCACCGACAGTGCCGAGGATGTCAGGTCCACCGGGAACACCACCCCGGCGACACGGTCGATCGACGCAGCCAGTGCCGGGGTGATCGTGGAGAGTTCCGTCGTGGGTGAGACGACCACGACCGGAGGCGGTGACGGAAAGCCCTCAGGCACGAAGGCACCGAAGGTCGCGCCCGTGAGCTCCTCCAGCAGCGCCACGGTCACGGTGGCCTCGATGAACGTGCGCGTCGCATCGGGCACGACCGTCTCGCCCCGGGCCGCGAACCAGTCCACGGCGGACTGCACCTGCTCGTCGGTGGCGTTGTAGATGGCTGCGTTCACCGCCACCGGGGCGTACGCCCCGTACAGCGGTGATGCGGGGTCGGACACTGCGAGCGCCCTGGCCTCGAGATCGGCCCGGGGCGAACGGAAACCGAGGAGGATGGTGGTCTCCGTGGAGGCCGGCACCATCGCCACCGGGACGAGTGGGAAACCCGCGGACTCGGCGAGCGCCTCAGGACCGTTGATCCCGTAGTCGACCGTGAGCGTCGCCGCTGCGGCCGGCGTCCGCGCCGGAGGGGGCACCATCACGACGCCGACGAACAACCCGAGGAGCGTCGCGATCGACAGGGAACGTCGACCAGAGGAAGCGCGTCGCGACACGCGGCGATGGTAGTGGCGCGCCGAGTGTCCCGACCCCGGTTCAGCCGGCTGGCGGCGCGTCGGCGTGCTGCCGGATCCACGTGTGCATGGCGATTCCGGCGGCCACGGCCACGTTGATCGAACGCGTCGAGCCGTACTGGGCGATCGAGCACACCATCGATGCCGCGTCCAGCGCCTCGGGACTCAATCCGGGACCTTCCTGTCCGAAGACGAACAGGGCCCGCTCTGGCAGTGACACCGTCTCGATGGGTCCGGCACCGGGAACGACGTCGATGGCGATCATCTCGAGTCGCTCGCTGGTGGCGAACTCACTCAACGATGCAACGTCCTCGTGGTGGTCGACGTGAAGATAGCGGTCGGTGACCATCGCGCCGCGTCGGTTCCAACGGCGTTTGCCCACGATGTGCACAGCGGCGGCGTTGAAGGCATTGGCCGTGCGCACGACGTTGCCGATGTTGAGATCGTGTTGCCAGTTCTCGATGGCGACGTGGAAAGTGTGCCGGCGACGGTCGAGATCGGCGACGATGGCCTCGTTGGTCCAGTAGCGGTAGCGATCGGCGACGTTGCGACGGTCGCCGTTGGCCAGGAGATCGGGATCCAGGCGGGCGTCGTCGGGCCACGGTGTCGGATGCGGACCGACGCCGACCTCTCGCACCGGATCCTCGACTTCGGGATCGGTGGCGCTCACCTCGTCGGTCACGTCAGCGTCCGAGCAGGCGGGCGCCACCGGCGTCGTCGAGCAGGTGACGGGCCAGCGATGCACCGATCGCCGCCGCCTCCTCGACGCGACCCGTGTGCCGAGCCCGCAGCACGAG
>VERC01000275.1 GCA_018882825.1 Acidimicrobiia bacterium
GCGCAACGGCGAACGCCATGTCGCCGAAGCCATCGCCAGCGTCCTCGGACAATCGGGGCCGCCGGTCGAGATCGTGGTGGTCGACGACGGATCCACCGACGACACGGCCGGTGTCCTGGCCCGGTTCGGCGACGCCGTGCGCGTGGTCCATCAACCGGCGCGTGGGGCCGCGGCCGGGCTGAACCGGGGTGTCGCCATGACGATGGGAGACGTGATCGCCTTCCTCGACGCCGACGATCTGTGGACCCCGGACGCCCTCGCTCGCCGCCTCGCGCGCCTGGACCGACCCGACATACCCGACGGCGTCTTCGGTCGAACCACCCAGTTCGTGAGCCCGGAACTTTCGGAGGACGAGATCCGTCTCCTGCGGTTCGGGACCGGACCCGCGTCGGTCCCGTTGCTCGGCGCGCTGGTCGTCCGAAGAGAGGTCGTGGAGCGAGTCGGACCGTTCGACGAGTCGTTGCCCTCCGCCGAGGGCGTCGACTGGGTCACCCGGGCCCGCGACGCCGGCGTGAACCTGGTGGCCATCGACGACGTCGTGCTGTGTCGGCGACTGCACGCGGCGAACACGGGTCGCACACTCCCCCGGGAGACGACACTCGGCGCGCTGCGCCGCGTGGTGCACGCGCATCATCGTCGCCACAATGAGCGGTGACGTCGGAGTGACGGGACGCCCATGAGGGCCACAGGAGAGTGAACGTGCCCGAATCGATCCTGCTGGTCTCCCACACCCACTGGGACAGGGAGTGGTACCGCACGTTCGAGGACTTCCGGGGTCGACTGGTCGACACCGTCGACCGTGTGCTCGACCAGATCGACGAGGACCCCGGATGGTCGTTCCTCCTCGACGGGCAGTCGATCGTCGCCGAGGACTACCTCGAGGTGCGACCCGGTGCGCGTGACCGCCTGGAGGCGGCGGTGCGGGCCGGCCGACTGGGCCTGGGCCCGTGGTACGTGCAACCCGACTCACTCCTGCCGACCGGTGAGGCCCATGTCCGCAACCTGCTCGAGGGACGACGGGTGGCGGAGTCACTCGGTGGATGCTCGCGGGTCGCCTACGCCCCGGACTCGTTCGGACATCCCGCACAGTTCCCCCAGCTGTTCGCCGGCTTCGGACTCGGACCGTTCGTGTACTGGCGCGGCAACGGCGACGAGATCGACGAACTCGGTCCCGTCCATCTCTGGGTCGCACCCGACGGTACGTCGGTGCCGACCTACGTCCTGTTGCGCGGGTACTTCTCGGCGGCCGGGCTGCCCGACGATCCCGAGGCCGCGGCCAGGGCACTGGCCCGAGGTGTCGCCGACTTCGGTGAGGTCGATGGCGCGCCCGTCGTGCTCATGAACGGCGTCGATCACATGTACCCGCAACCCCACACGGCTGCCGTCGCCGACGCGCTGGCCAGGCGCACCGGACTCGAGGTGCGCCGTGGCCTGCTCGACGAACTCGTCGACGCCATCGACCCGACGAATCGTCGCCAGCACTCCGGTGACCTCCTCGGTGGACGACTGGCCAATCTGCTCCCCGGTGTGTGGTCCTCCCGGCTCCATCTCAAGTTGGCCGACCGACGGGCCGAGCGTGCGCTCGTGGGCTGGGCCGAACCGTGGGCGGCGCTCGGCGCGGTGTTCGGACTGGCCGACGAGTCACCGTCGTTGCGCAGCGCCCGACGGGCCATGCTCGCCAATCAGGCCCACGACTCGATCGGCGGCTGCTCCATCGACGAGGTGCACCGGCAGATGGCCGGGCGTACCGCCACGGCCATCGGGTTGGCCGAGGCGACCACAGCACGACTCCTCGAGCGGCTGGCGGGAATGACCCCCGATCGGCACCGACCATGGGACACGAGCGTCGAACTCGCCGTGTTCAATCCATCGCCCTTCGCCCGCACCGACGTGGTGAGGGTGCCGCTCGACGGCTTCCCGCTCTACCGCATCACCGTCGTCGACGCCGGAACGCACCCGCTGGCCACGGCGGCGGGCTCGGTCGCGGGTTACGAGATCGATGGCCGACCGGCGCGGATCGTGCCTTCGACCGATACCGGTCGGGTCCGGATGGTGGAGGACTGGCCCGCGCTCGACGTGGAGATGCTCGTCGCCGACGTACCGGCGTTCGGGTGGCGACGAGTCCGTCTGACGCCCTCGGCCGAGCCCCACGATGACGTCGTGGACGACGGTCGATCGATCGATGACGGAGCGGGTCTCATCGTGACGGTCGCCGATGACGGCACGCTGTCGATCACCGACGGCACCCGCACGTTCACCGGTCTGGTCGCGGTCGAGGACCTCGGCGATCGAGGCGACACCTACGACTTCGATGCAGTCGACCACGATCGGGGCGCGTCACTGCACGAGGTCGTGGTCGAGCGCCGTCGCCACCCCTCCGGCATCTCCCGCGTGATCGTGACCCGGCGCTTCTCGATTCCTTCGGCCCTCCGAGACGATCGCTCCGCACGCGTCGAAGAAGAGGTGCTCCTAACCGTGCGGACCGAAGCACGCGTCGCGCCCGGACTCGGTCGGGTCGACCTCGAGGTGACGACCGACAACCCGGCCCGGGACCATCGACTGCGACTGCTGTTCCCCACCGGGGCTCCGATCGAACGATTCCGAGCCGCCACCACGTTCGGGGTCGCCGAGCGATCGACCGACCCGATCCCCCATCACGGGTGGTGGCACACACCCACCGCCACATTCCCCCATCAGGGATGGGTGGCCGCCCACGGTCTGGTCGTCGGCGCTCCGGGTCTGCCCGAGGCCGAGGTGACGCCCGATGGCGTGATCGCCATCACGCTGCTGCGCGCCGTCGGATGGCTCAGCCGCAACGAGTTGCGCGGTCGCCCGATTCCGGCCGGACCGACCCTCGTCACGCCCGATGCGCAGTGCCCCGAGGGCAT
>VERC01000041.1 GCA_018882825.1 Acidimicrobiia bacterium
CCGCAACAGGGCGATGAGTGTGCCGGGGGACGCGGGGAACACGTTGCGGGCCATCGCCTTCGGCTGGCAGCAGGACCGCATGGCGAAGAACGCCGAGGAGATCCGCGCCCTCGGGGCGCAGATGCACGATCGACTCGTGACATTCGCCGAACACCTCGCCAAGGTCGGTTCCGCGCTGGGTTCGGCCACGAAGCACTACAACTCCGCCGTGGGCTCCCTCGAGGGCTCGGTACTGGTGGCCGCACGGCGGATGAAGGAGAAGGGGGTCCCGAGCACGAAGTCGCTGGACACCCCGGGCCCGGCCGACGAGCCGATCAGGACGTACTCGGCCCCTGAACTCACCAGTCCCCCGTCTCCGGACGAGGCCACGGGCGGCCCCCGGCAGGTTGGGGCACCGCCGGATCGTCTCGACCTCTGAACCCCGCTCAGCCAAGGGGGGAAGGGGTCACACGCGTCTACCTACCGGTCGGTAGGTCGCTAGGGTGTTCTCGTGACCCTCACCGCCGAGAGCCCTCAGACCCCCGAAGGACCCGACGACCCGAGTGACGGCCCGGTGGGCGGCCGCGGCTCGCTCAAACCGGTCCTCGACATCCTCCCGGACGCCGTCTACGAGAACCCGACGTGGAAGGGCCTGGCCTATCTGGCCCGCGACCTCGTCATCTACGGCGCCGTGGTCGTCGGCCTCATCCTCGTCGACAACCCATTGGCTGTCCTCGGTCTGTGGTTCGTGGGCGCGCTGGTGATCTCCGGTCTGTTCGTCATCGCCCACGACGCCGCCCATGGCGCGCTGTTCTCCTCCAAGCGCCTCAACCGCGTGGTGGGCACCATCGCCATGCTCCCGTCCTGGCATGTCTACGAGGGATGGGTGCTCGGCCACAACCGCATCCACCACGCCTACACCGTGCGCGAGGGCTTCGACTTCGTGTGGCACCCGTACACCCCCGAGAAGTACGCGGCCATGTCGAAGCCGGCCCGCCTGCGTCACCGCATCGAGTGGTCGTGGTGGGGAGCGGGCGCCTACTACTTGCGCGAGGTGTGGTGGAACAAGATGATCGTCGGCGCTCCCCCGGCCCGCTGGCGCCGCGCCGTTCGCCGCGATCGCGTGATCGTGGCCACCTTCGTGGCGCTGGCCACCATCGCACTGGCTGCGCTCGGTTGGTCCGCCGACGGTTCGGTGCTGGGCGCCGTGTGGATGGTGTTGAAGGTGTTGGTCATTCCCTTCCTGCTGTTCACCTTCGTGATCGCCTCGTTCGTGCACGTGCACCACATCCAGCCCGACATCCGCTGGTGGCCGCGCCGCGAATGGACGAAGTGGCGGGGCCAGATGGAGGGGACGACCGTGCTGCGGGCCCGGTTCGGCCTCGACTTCTTCTTCCACTGGATCATGGTGCACGTCCCCCATCACGTGGACATGCGCATCCCCATGTACAACCTCAAGGCCGCCACCGATGCCATCGAGGCCGCCTTCCCGGGATCCATCCACGACGAGCCGCTCCGGTTCCGCGATTTCGTGCGCAACACCCGCCGTTGCCGGCTGTACGACTTCGAACAGGGTCGTTGGTACACCTACCGGCAGGCCGCGACACTCGGCGGGACCCGGACGACCGAATCCGCCACCGCGGCCTGAACCGCGCCTGATCTAGGTCGGGGCGTCGACGGTGATCGTCTCGCCGTCGGCATCGATGACCTGGTACTCGAATCCGTCGGTGACGATGGCCTCGTCGGCACCGAAGGCCACGGCCACCTTGTTGGCCGCGTTGCGCAGGAGGTAGCCCACCAGGTCGACGAGTTGCCCGTCGTCGAATGCGCCCCGCAGCGCACCGACCAGATCGTCATCGAGTGACGGCGGTCCGACGAACGTGGCGTCCACCAGGGCCAGTGCGGCGCGTCCGGCGACATCGAGATCGACCACCGTGGCGGGATCTTCGGCGGCCAGCAGGTCGAGGTCGGCCCCGGCCTCCAACGCCGCCACGCTGCGCACCGACTGACACCGCCGGCAGCGGTGCAGTCGGGCCCCGCGCAGTCGCACCAGTTCGGCGGTGATCGGGTCGAGGGCGCGCCCGCGACCGATGACGGCCAGCAGGGACATCACCGCCTCCATCGGATCGTCGGGCACCGATGCGTCGTCGTCGGGCCACGCCCAGTCGTCGGAGGTCACGATCGTGTCGAACAGCCGACCCAGCACCACGGCGATCCGCTGGCCCACATCGAGCAGGTACAGGCCCTGCACGAACGGGACGACCGACGCGCCCATCGACGCCGCCGCCGGACCGAGTGGGCCGGCGGCCACCCCGGTGACGTCGAGCACGAACTGCTCGGTCAGGGCCAGCGCCGCCCGGTCACGCTCGTCGAACACCTCGGCCGTCGGCCAGCGGTCCAACGCTGCGAGTCTCTCCGGGGCGACCATCCCCCACGGTCGGGCGCTTGTCTCGGCCCCGGTCCCGAGCAACGCCGCGGAGCGCAGTCGGGCCAGTTCGAGCAGGTCGTCATCGGTTGCGGAGCGCGCTGCCGCGCACGCCGCCCGGAGCGCGTCGAGCACCCCGGGAGCCAGCGAGGCCCGCGGGTCGGTCATCGGGTCGGGGTGAACGAGACCGGGAGGGACTTGATGCCGTTGATGAAGTTCGACCGCAACTGCACCGGGTCACCGGCCAGATCGAGATCGGGGATCCGCGTGTAGAGCTCGCGCAACATCACCGCCAGTTCCCGTCGGGCCAGATGGGCCCCGAGACAGAAGTGCGGGCCCGGGCCACCGAACCCGACATGCGGATTGGGCGCGCGACGCACGTCGAACCGGTCGGGATCGTGGAACACGGCCTCGTCGCGGTTGGCCGAGCCGTAGTAGAGGATGACCTTGTCACCCTCGCGGAACTGGTGACCCGACAACAGGTGATCGCGGGTCAGTGTTCGACGCATCCAGACCACCGGTGAGGCGTAGCGCACGATCTCCTCCACTGCCGTGGGCACGACACCGTCGAGATCGTCGACCATGGCTCGACGCTGGTCGGGATTGCGCGACAGGTGCACGATGCCGTGACTCAGAGCCGTTCGCGTCGTCTCGTGACCCGCCACCGCCAGCAGGATGAAGAACGAAGCCAGTTCCTCGCCCGTGAGTTGTTCGCCCTCGACCTCGGTGTTGACCAACGCCGAGAGCAGGTCGTCGGTCGGCTCGACCCGACGCTTCGCCCCGACCTCCTCGAGCAGCGCCGCCAGCGCGGCACCGGCACCGAGGAAGGCGGTGATCGGATCGGTCCCCTCGGGGATGAACTCGGGGTCGCCGCCCGACAGGATGATGTTCGACTTCTGCAAGACGAGGTCGAACTCGCTGTGGGGGATGCCCATCATGTCGAGGATCACCAACAACGGGAACGGCATCGACACCTCGGACACGAAGTCGATCTCGCCCTTGTCGACGATGCCGTCGACCACCCGGGTGGCCGTGAGGGCCACCTGGTCGAGCACCTGATTGAGCATCCGCGGCGTGAAGGTTCCCGAAACGATCCGGCGCAGTCGGGCGTGGCGCGGATCGTCCATCGAGATCATCGACCCGAAGTACTCGTTCATCTCGGCCGGCATGTCGAGGATCGACACCGCGCCACTGGCCGAGGAGAAGATCTCCGGGGAGCGGCTGATCTCCAGCAGGTCGTGCATCCTGGTGATGGCGTAGTAGCCCGGACCGAGAGGGAACGGCGGCACCTCGGGTTCGGCGAAGTAGGCGATCGGGCGGTCTCGTCGCAACAGGGCGAAGGCCTCGTCGCGCTCCTCCCAGGGCCGGGCCCAGAACTCGATGTCGGACAGGTCGACATCGTCGACGCTGCCGAATGCCGATGTGGTCATGGTGCCTCCAGGGAGCCGGGGCGGTCGGTGACCTCGATCAACTCGAGGCATTCGCCATTGGGGCCGGGCCAGAACAGGACCAGCAGCAGCGGCATGTCCTCACCCACCGACAGTGTGCCCGTCGGAGCGAACGGAACCGAACCGGCGGCTCGCACCACCGCCTCGTCGGCCGCGCAGTCACCGGTCGACCACGCCATGCGGAACAGGCCCGACTCGTTGGCCCCCCGCACCCTGACCGGTCCGACCGGCTCCGGATCGAGCCACTGTACGAGCGCCACCGTGAACCGGGACCCGGCATCGGCCACCATCGTCGCCCGCACCCGGATGACGCCTTCGCGCCCGAACAGCGGGCCGTTCCACTCCATGTCCTCGATCTCGCCCATCGGCCGCAGGCCGAGCACGTCGCGGTAGTACTCGAGGGCGACATCGACATCGAGACAGTTGACGACCACGTGGGCGATGCGATTCGTCGTTCCGGACACCAGTTGCACCGGCACGCCGTCGGGATCACGCACCATGGCCAGCCGGACGGTGCCCGCACCACCCCCACCCTCGACCTCGATCGGTCCTCCCACGAGCGTGCCGCCCGCTTCGAGCACAGCGGGGAGTACGCCGTCGAGATCGGTGACTTCGAACACCAGACGGTTGTAGCCCGGCTCGCCGTCGAGACCGGCGGGCGTGCCGGTCGGAGTCGGCGTGGTCCACTCCAACAGATCGAGCGAGAGTCCGTCGTACCCGTCGTCGGAGTGGAAGATCCACGCATCCCACGCCACCTGCTCCAGACCGAACGCGGCACCGGGCTGCGGTCGCAAGGGCACCGTGCGGGTGACGCGCTGCAACCCCAGTCGCTCGTAGAAGCGCGCCGAGCGTTCGAGGTCGGTGCAATTGGAATTGACGTGGTAGATGCGGCTGGCGCTGATCGGCACGTTCACCCCGCTCGCGAGCCCGACCGGATCACCACGACTCGGGATCGGCAACGACCGAGGCGGGCACATCGAAGCGGTACAACTCCGAGGCGTTCTGCCAGGTGATGCGCCGCACGTCCTCGGGCGGCAGATCACCGATCTCGCGTCGCACGACCTCCTGGGTGTTCGGCCATGTCGAGTCACAGTGCGGGTAGTCGCTCTCCAACAGGATGTTCTCCACTCCGATGCGCTCGCGCTGCACGAAGGCCGACGGATCCTCCACCGCGCAGAACCAGAAGTTGCGCTTCAACACCTCGGCCGGCGTGAGATCGGTGCCCGTCCACGTGCCGTACATGTCGTGATAGCCGAGCATGTGATCGAGACGGTCCATCAGACCGGCCACCCAGCCGATGCCGCCCTCGGACAGACAGAACCGCAGGTCGGGGTACTTCACCGGATACATCGAATACAACCAGTCGACCGCGGCGAACATGGCGTAGCCGAAGAACAGCACACCGACGGTGTCGGGCGGTGCGTCGGGGGCGGTGGCCGGAGACGTGCCCGACGAACCGATGTGCAGGTTGATGACGGTGCCCGTCTCGGCGCAGGCCTCCATGAACGGATCCCAGTGACCGGTGTGCAGCGAGGGGAGGCCGAGCATGTGCGGCGCCTCGGTGAAGGTGACGGCCCGGAAGCCCCGTTCGGCATTGCGTCGGATCTCGGCGGCGGCCAGTTCCGGATCGAGAAGCCACGGGATCTGACACGGGATGATGCGATCCGGATGGGCCCCGGCCCACGCCTCGATGTGCCAGTCGTTCCACGCCCGCACCGTGGCCAGGGCCAGTTCGGTGTCGGTGGTGGTCTGCTGCAACCGCTGTCCGCAGAAACCGGGCAGGAACGACGGGAAGTTGACCGATGCCCACACGCCATTGAGGTCCATGTCGGCCACCCGGGCGTCGATGTCCCAGGCCCCGCGTCGCATCTCGTCGAACCGTGCCGGTTCGAACGAGTACTCCGACACCGGTCGCCCGACCACGGCGTTGAAGCCCACATTGGGGATGTCGTTGCCGTCGTAGACCCACGTCTCGGCACCGTCGTCGGTCTCGACCACGCGGGGCGCCCGATCGGCGAACTTGGCCGGCAGTCGGCCCGTGAACGTGTCAGGCGGTTCGACGATGTGATCGTCGGCGGAGATGATCGTGTACCGGCGCGTCCGGCGCTCGGGTTCGGGCAGGAACGTCACCGTGCCCGTGACCGACTTGCCGCCCGTTGTGAAACTGCCGTTGGCGGCGAGATCATCGAGGTTGATCGCCATTGCCGTCCCTTTCGGTCGAGTCCGTCTCAGTCCAATACATCGGGTTCGTCACGCAACAACTGCCGGACGGCGCCGGCCCAGTACACGTCGGTGCCGCGTTCGAGCAGCGAGGCCTTCATCGCCGGTCGCAGCGCGGCGGGCACCACCGTGGCCGGTCGACCAGCGGTGACCACGTCGACCATCAGGCGGCACTGACGATCGAGGGTGGCCGCCTTGTAGGTGGCCTCCTCGATGGTGGGCGCGGTGACGATCGCGCCGTGATTGGCGAGGATCACCACCGTGGCATCACCGATGCGATCGGCGAGATCGGCGCCCAGTTCCGCGGAATCGATCTCGCCCGCGTACTCGCTGACGAATCCGAGTTCGCCGTCGTACATCGACGACTGCTGATGGAGGAACTCCGGCACCAGCCCCATCGCCGCCAGCAGCACGACGTGGTACGGGTGGTTGTGCACCACGACACGGGCATCGTCGCGTCGACGATGGAGTTCGGTGTGGATGCGCACCGCCGGCGTGACGTCCCACTTGCCCTCCAGCACCCGACCCTCACCATCGACCCGACACACGTCCGAGGCCGACACCTCGTCCCACCACAGTCCCCACGGGTTGACCAGCATCGAACCGTCATCACGGTCGGTCCAGGTGATGTGCCCGGCGATGTTCTCGCTGAAGCCCTCACGGCACAGGATGCGGAAGGCGCACGCCAACTTCTGCCGATCGGTGAGGTCCACTCCGATGGGTGGCGTGATCGACGGCGACCACACGTCGGCCCCGCCCTTGGACAGTTCGAGATGCTCGGGGACGGCGACCTCGCGCAGGCCGGTCTCGTTCTCGGCTCCGATCGTCACCGGGGTCCCCTTCCTGTCGAGTCCCTCTCGCCGGCGACCACCGACGGCCGGCCCCCCGACCGGTTCACCATGGTACGGCCAGCGGACCGGCGCCGTTCCCATCGATGTGGTCCACTGTCGCCATGGTCTCCACCACCTCGACCACCGCGGCCACTCCCCATGGTGAGGTGCGCGGCCGCCGCACCGAGGGCTGCACCGCCTTCCTCGGCATCCCCTACGCCGCCCCGCCGGTGGGTCACCGTCGCTGGACGCCGCCCGAACCACCGGCGCCGTGGACCGGGGTGCGCGATGCCCTCTCCCCCGGACCGGCCGCCTGGCAACCCGTCGGTGGTCCGCTCGACGACCTCGTCCCCGCCATGGGGGCCGGGGTGCAGGGCGACGACCATCTCCTCGTCAACGTGTGGACACCCGATGTCGACGGTTCGGCACCGGTGCTGGTGTGGATCCACGGCGGTGCGTTCTCGATCGGGGCCTCGAGCCTCCCGGTGTACGACGGCGCCCGACTGGCGGCGGCCACCGGCACCGTCGTGGTGTCGCTCAACTACCGACTCGGTGCCCTGGGCTTCCTGCTCATCGACGATCCCTCGGCCACGGCCAACGTCGGACTGCTCGATCAGGTTGCCGCGCTCGAATGGGTGCGCGACTCCATCGCCGGATTCGGTGGCGACCCGACCCGGGTGACCGTGTTCGGTGAATCGGCCGGGGGTGGGAGCGTGCTCTCGCTGTTGTCGATGCCGGCGGCGCGCGGTCTGTTCGCCGGCGCCATCGTGCAGAGCGGCGCCACCGACCTCCTGCTCGACCGCCCGCGCGCCCTGCAGGTCACCGAGACCTTCGCCCGCTGCGCCGGGCTGGATCGTGTCGACGTCGACGCACTGCGGGCCCTGCCACCCGAGGCCGTCCTGGCCTCCCAGATGGCCGCGGCCGGTGAACTGTTCGCCACGGTGGGCACGATGCCCTTCCATCCCTGTGTCGACGGCGAGGTGCTGCCCACCGACTGGCTCACCGCCGCGCGTACGGCGGTCAACCCCGTTCCCACCATCATCGGCACCACACGCGACGAGATGGACCTGTTCGCCGGTTTCGATCCGGCCGCCGCCTCACTCGATGCCGACGGGCTCCGGGCGCGCCTCGCCCGCACCGGTCGCGACGTCGACATGCTCCTCGACGCCTATGCGGTGACCGGTACCACCGATCCGGTGGCGGTGTGGCGGCGGGTGAACACCGATATGGCGATGTGGATGCCGGCGATCCGTGTCGCCGAGGCCCGGTCCGAGCACGCTCCCACATGGATGTACCGCTTCGACTGGGAGGCGGCCGCGCCCGGGATGGGTGCCCCGCATGCCATCGACATCCCGTTCCCGTTCACGACCATCGACATCGACGGCTGGGACCGCTTCGTCGACGACCCGAGCGCCGCGGTCGATCTGGCCCACATCGTGCAGCGGGCCTGGGCCTCGTTCGCCCATGACGGCGCACCGACACTCGAGGGCGGACCATGGCCCACCTACGACCGCGACCGGCGCACCACTGCGCTGCTCGGCCGTAACGTGACGATCAGCGACGACCCGTGCGACGCCGTGCGTCGAGCATGGTCGTGACCGACGGGGGACGGAGGAACCGATGCAGTTCCAGGTGATGGGTACGACCGGCGTCACCGTGAGCCGGTACTGCCTCGGGGCGATGATGTTCGGGGCGATGGGCAACACCGACCACGCCGAGTGCATCCGCATCATCGACCGTGCGCTCGAAGCCGGCATCAACTTCATCGACACCGCGGACGCCTACTCACAGGGTGAGAGCGAGCTGATCGTGGGCAAGGCGATCTCGGGTCGACGCGACGACGTCGTCGTGGCCACGAAGATGTACCACCCGATGGGTGACGGACCGAACCAACGCGGCAACTCACGCCGCTGGATGCGTCAGGCCGCGGAGGGCAGTCTCCGCCGACTCGGCACCGACCGCATCGACCTCTACCAGTTGCACCGGTTCGACGAGACCGTCGATCTCACCGACGTCGTCGGTGGACTCACCGACCTCACCACCGAGGGTTCGATCATCTACGCCGGTCACTCGTCGTGGCCCGCCGAACGCATGGTCGAGGCCCAGTGGACCGCCGAGCGACTCGGCGGCGCACGCTTCCGCTGCGAACAGGCCTCGTACTCGATCCTCAAGCGACGGATCGAACGATCGGTGCTGCCCACCGCGGCGCGCTACGGACTCGGCGTCATCACCTACAGCCCGTTGGGCGGCAGTTGGCTGTCGGGTCGCTACCGCGACCTCAACGACATCCCGGCCGAGTCACGGCTGGCCATGATGGGCCGCCGCTGGGGCGTGGAGGTCGACTCCCCCGAGAATCGGGCCCGTATGGAGGCGGTGGTCGTGCTGCAGGGTCTGGCCGACGAGGCCGGTCTTCCCCTCCCCCACCTCGCCACTGCGTGGGCCCTCGAGCACCCGGACGTCACCTCGGTGATCATCGGACCCCGCACCATGGAACAACTCGACGACCTGTTGGCCTGTGCCAACCTGCGTCTCGACCGCGACCTGCTCGATCGCATCGATCGACTCTTCGCTCCGGGTGACGACGTGATCGAGGACGACCGATCGATCCCCAACCGGGCCCTGTCGCGATCGGCCCGTCGCCGGGCGGAGTCGACACGATGAGCGTCGAGCGTGTGCACTACGACGAATTCGCCTACTTCCGCGACAACGCCGATGAGGCCGGTCTCGTGTGGAACGGACCACCCGTCGTGCGACGCGAACGTGTCGCCGTCGACGGCGACCGTTCCCTCAGCGCACTCGTGTGGGGTGAAGGTCCGCCCGAGATCGTGCTGCTCCACGGAGGGGCCCAGAACGCCCACACGTGGGACACCGTGGCGCTGGCCCTCGACCGTCCGCTGGTCGCCATCGACCTGCCCGGTCACGGCCACTCCGATGGCGGTATCGGTGGCAGCCTCGACGTGCGCCACAACGCCCGCGACATCGAGGTCGTGGTGCGGGCCCTGGCGCCCGATGCCCGCATGGTGGTGGGCATGTCGCTGGGCGGCATGACCAGCCTGGCGCTGGCCGACCTCGCACCGGATCTCGTGCGCCGTCTCGTGCTCGTCGACGTGACCCCCGGCGTCGACGGGCCGAAGGCCCAGCAGATCACCGCCTTCATCGACGGACCCGAGTCGTTCCCCGACTTCGACGAGCTGCTGGCCCGCACGATCGAGTTCAACCCCACGCGCACCGAATCGTCGTTGCGACGTGGGATCCTCCACAATGCCGTGCAACTCGACGACGGCTCGTGGGTGTGGCGCTACCGACGTATCACCGAACCGACCGGCGAACCGGACGCGGTTCGGGGCCACCCCGACTTCTCCTCGCTGTGGGACATGCTCGGGGCCACCACCATGCCGCTCATGCTGGCCCGGGGAATGCTGTCGCAGTCGGTGGTCGACGATGCCGACGAGGCCGAGGTGCTGCGTCGTCGACCCGACGCGCTGATCGTGCACTTCGAACGCGCCGGCCACAGCATCCAGGGTGATCAACCGGTCGAACTGGCGGCGGCACTGGCCGAGTTCTGCGATCGATGAGCGAGCCGGCGCGCACCACCCGATGGACACGGGCCGACATCGGTGACCTGTCCGGCCGGGTCGCCGTCATCACCGGGGCCAACTCGGGTCTCGGACTGCAGATCTCGACGGAACTGGCCGGCGCGGGGGCCCGCGTGCTCATGGCCTGTCGCAACCGCGACAAGGCGAACGCGGCGATCGCCGAGGTGCTGGCCCGTCGACCGAAGGGCACGGTCGAGTTCCTCGAACTCGACCTGGCCGATCTCGGATCGGTGGCCCGGGCGGCGACCGAACTCGCGTCGCGCACCGATCGTCTCGACATCCTCGGCAACAACGCCGGGCTGATGGCCACCGACCGCTCGCACACGGTCGACGGGTTCGAGATGCAGTTCGGCGTCAACCACCTCGGACACTTCGCCCTCACCGGGCAGGTTCTCGAGCTCTTGCTGGCCACGCCCGGCTCACGGGTGGTGAACCACTCGAGCATGGGCCATCGACCCGGACGCATGAACCTCGACGACCCCAACAGCGAACATCGCCGGTACCACCCGTGGCGTTCGTACTTCCAGAGCAAGTTGGCCAATCTCCTGTTCACCTTCGAACTGCAACGCCGCCTCGCCGCCACCGGTGCCGACGTCATCGCCGTGGCCGCCCATCCCGGCGGGACGCGCACCGACCTCGGTGCCGAGGGCTCGGGATGGCTGAACCGTCTGGCACTGGCCGCCTCACCCCTGTGGGGCCAGCACGTGTCGGTGGGGGCCCTGCCCTTCGTGCAGGCCGCTACCGATCCGACGGCCCGGGGTGGCGACTTCTACGGGCCGAGCTGGTTGGTACGCGGTCGACCCCGACTGGAGACCCCGACCCGCCGGGCCCGCGACGAACAGACGGCCCGCCGACTGTGGACGCTGTCGGAGGACCTCACCGGCGTGCGCTACCTCGACTGAACGCCTGCGCCGAACCGGCCGCGCACCCGCAGCGAACGCCGATCACCCCAGCAGGAACCTCCCCGTGAGGGTGCGGTCGGCGTGCTCGGCCCGCCACGCCAACATGGCCCGGGCATGATCGAGTTCGCGCACCGGATCGTCGATCGGTGCCAGCCAGTGCGGATCGGCGACGCAGTCGTACAGCAGCGAACGCCCGTCGGCGAACTGCACATAAGCGCTGTCGACGGTGCGACGCACGGCGAGGTTGTGGCGCGCCCCGCGTCGATCCTCGGGCCAACGCGAGGTGGTGGCCCCCGGCTGGAAGAGTCTCCAGTCGAACTCCCAGTGCGCGGCGTCGCGCCACTCGTCGGGTGTACGACCCTCGAGGAACGGCACCAGCGACCGGCCGTCGCACTGACGGGGGATCTCGGCACCGAGCAACTCGCACATCGTGGGGAAGATGTCGACGTTCTCGGTGAACGCATCGACGACGCGGCCGGCATCGGACGATCGGCGCGGATCACGCACGATGCAGGGGACGTGATAGCTCGGTTCGAACCATCCCATCTTCTCGACCAGTCCGTTGTCGCCCAGTTGTTCGCCGTGATCGCTGGTGAGCACGACGATCGTGCGCTCCCACAGCCCGGCCTCGCGCAACGACTGCCACACCCGACCCAACTGCTCGTCGACGTCGCCGATCATCCCGTAGTACTGCGCCCGCAATCGGCGCATCCCTTCGACGTCCGTCGGCGCCGCGAACCACGGACTGTCGAGCAGCATCGCGTGGAGTTCGTGGGCCGACCCGGCCGGCGGAGCCGGGAGATCGACGTCGTCGGGGTCGACCGCTGCGGCCCATCGACCGGCGGCGGCGAAGGGTGGATGTGGACGGAGATGACTGAGGTGGGCGAACCACGGTCCGGAGCGCGCCGCGTTCCAGCGGAGGAACTCGTCGGTCAGGAACGCGCTGATCCCGAACTCGGCCGGTCGCAACGGTTCGGTGGCCAGGGCCTCGTCCGGGTCGTCGGGCACCTCGTGGCCCGCAGCGCGCAGCCAGTCGGCCCACGCCCGACGCTGGCCCGTGAGGTCCAGCACGCAGTCGAACCCCGGCAGCACGCCCTCATAGGTCGCCAGTCGCGGATCGTCGGGGGCGACGGTGCGCGGATCGATGGCCTGGTCGGTGTAGCCGAACAGGGCCGGCTCGTACCCGACCCGTCGGGCCATCCGGGCGATGTTGTCGAAGCGATCGTCGAGTGGTGCGCCGTTGAACACCACCCGATTGTTGAACTGGTACGTGCCCGTGTAGAGCGCGGCCCGACCCGGTGCGCAC
>VERC01000042.1 GCA_018882825.1 Acidimicrobiia bacterium
CGGCCGGCGCGCCTGGATCCACGAGGAGGTGGTCGGGCGGAACTGGCGCATCTCGGCCGGATCGTTCTTCCAGACCCGACCCGACGGCGCGGCCGTGCTCGTCGACGTGGTGTCGGGGATGGTCGGCGACGCGATGGCCGGGGATGAAGGTCTGCTCCTCGATGCCTACTGCGGAGTCGGTCTCTTCGCCGGAAGCCTGCTCGATGGACGATCGGGGTGGCGCGCCGTCGCGGTGGAGCGCGGGCACTCGTCGGTCGCCGACGCCCGGATCAACCTCGCCGATCTCGACGTGAAGGTGGTGCGCAGCGGTCTCGAGAGGTTCCGGGCTCCGGCCGCCCGGGTCGTGGTCGCCGATCCGTCCCGTCGGGGTCTGGGGGCTCGGGCAGTCGAGGTCCTGGCCGCCACCGGCGCCGATCGGTTCGTGCTGATCAGTTGTGATGCTGCCGCCGCCGGACGCGACGTGGCGCTGCTCGGCCGCGCCGGGTACCGGCCCCGCCGATCGGTGGTGGTCGATCTCTTCCCCCACACCCATCACATGGAGATCGTCACGGTGCTGGGCCGCTGACCGGCGGCAATTGTCGACCGGCTGGGTCGGGATTAGGCTCTGGCCATGCACGACGGTCCCGCTCCCATCGATCCCCGAGGCCCCCGCACCAATCAGGCGGTCCTGGCCACCGCACTCGTCCTGGGGTTCCTCACCTCCCAGACCTGGGTGGCACCCCTGTTCGCAGTGGTGCTGTTCCTCGGCGCCGCCTTCGGTCCGAAGTGGGGCCCGGTGCTGCGGTTCTACGGCGCAGTGATCCGACCCCGGCTCTCGCCTCCTGCCGAATTGGAGGACCCGCGTCCTCCACGTTTCGCGGCGACCGTCGGGGTGATCTTCCTCGTCGCCGCCACCATCTCGTTCGCCGCCGGTGCCACTGGCCTCGGGTGGGCACTGTCGCTCGTCGTCGCCGCCCTCGCCGCTCTGGCGGCGGTGACCGGTCTGTGCGTCGGATGCGAGATGTACGTGATGCTCGTGCGACTGCGAGGTGGGGTGCGCGTGGTCACCGTCGAACGTTCTTTCCACGACGGTGAGGCTTCGGCGCACACGTCGGCTCGGTCGACGCGGCGTGGGGAGCATCCATCCGTTCCCGACACGTTCCTCGACGGCTCCGACGTCTGGCTCGTGTTCACGACCGAGTACTGCGCCGTGTGCCCGGGCATCGTCGAGATGCTCATCACCGAGCGACCCGATGATCGCGTGGTGACGCTCGACGTCGCCGACCACCTCGATCTGGCGTCGGCCTATCGCGTGCGCCGGGCGCCGACGGTCGTTCGGGCCAGCGCCGATGGCACGGTCATCTCCCGTCTCAGTGGTGCCGATGCCGTCCGGGCCGAACTGCGTTCGCCGGTCGATGCGTCGATCAGGGCCTGATGCTCGGCGTCTCCGTCGTCTCCTTCGAGCCCGACAGTCCCCTCGACGGTCTCACCGTCGGGGACGTCCCCGAGCCCGACGTTCCCGATGGATGGGTGGTCGTGGAGGTCAGGGCCGCGGCGCTCAACCATCACGATCTGTGGAGCTTGCGTGGCGTGGGCCTGCGGGACGAACAACTACCGATGATCCTCGGCTGTGATGCCGCCGGTGTCGATCCCGACGGCAACGAGGTACTGGTGCATGCCGTGATCGCCGACCCTGATGCCGGCGGCGGTGACGAGACCATGGATCCGCGACGGTCACTGCTCTCCGAGCGGCATCCGGGCACGCTGGCCGAACGAGTGGCCGTGCCGCGGCGCAACCTCGTGCCCAAGCCGGCGTCGCTCTCGTTCGCAGAAGCGGCCTGTCTCCCCACCGCCTGGCTCACGGCCTATCGGATGCTCTTCACCAGATCCTCGCTGCGGCCCGGCGACACCGTGCTCGTGCAGGGCGTGGGCGGGGGAGTGGCGACGGCACTCATCGGATTGGCCCGGGCCGCAGGGCTCCGGGTGTGGGCGACCAGCCGATCGGAGGAGAAGAGGGCCCGTGCTCTGGCGCTCGGTGCCCACGCATCGTTCTCCCCCGATGAACGGCTGCCGGCTCGTGTCGATGCCGTGATGGAGACGGTCGGTCGGGCCACGTGGTCGCAGTCCCTCCGAGCGCTTCGCCCCGGAGGGGAGATCGTCGTGTCGGGGGCGACCACCGGCGACGATCCCTCGGCCGATCTCACCCAGGTGTTCTTCCTGCAACGGTCGGTCATCGGCTCCACCATGGGGACCCGGAGCGAACTCGAGCGCCTGGTGCAGTTCGTCGATGTCACCGGCCTCCGTCCGGTCATCGACTCGATCCGACCTCTGGCCGATGCCCGTTCGGCGTTCGAGGAGATGGTGGCCGGCGAGCAGGTCGGCAAGTTGGTGCTCACCGTCGGCGACTGAGCTGACGGGAGTCGTCGCTGGCCATCCCCCAGTGACGGGAAACCACGGAAAATACGCCGGATTGTCACGAACCGACGCCAGTCCTGCGCGACGCTGCGGCACCCGGATTTCGCTGGCCACCGCAGGCGGTGGCCGCCGGGTCGCCAAGGAGAAGAGCGTGAACAAACGAGAGCTTGCTGCCGTCCTCGCCGAGAGGCTCGACATCGACAAGAAGACCGCCCTCGAGTTCGTCGACGAATTCATCACGACCGTCACCGACACGGTGGCAACGGGCGAGGACGTGGTGCTCACCGGGTTCGCCAAGTTCCGCCGTGTGCAGCGCGGGCCGCGTCTCGCTCGCAACCCGCAGACCGGTGCCACCGTGAAGGTGCCGGCCAAGAAGGCGGCGAAGATCACGCCCTTGAAGGCGTTCAAGGATCAGGTCATCGCCGGCAAGAAGGCACCGGCCAAGAAGGCACCGGCCAAGAAGGCTCCCGCCAAGAAGGCGGCGGTGAAGAAGGCTCCGGCCAAGAAGTCGACGGCGAAGAAGGCTCCGGCCAAGAAGTCGACGGCACGTCGCTGACCGACCGGCTCCACCACGCGCTGCGGCCCGGGCTTGCGCCCGGGCCGTGTCGCGTACGCCCCCTGGGACTTGAACCCAGAACCTGCGGATTAAGAGTCCGATGCTCTGCCAATTGAGCTAGAGGCGCTCGTTGCCCGACGAAACTACCACCGCTTCCCGTCCCAGCCGATCGTGAACCTCCCGACGGTGAACGATGGAGGAGGAACCGGCCGCAACCTCGACGAGCCCCGGTCAACGACCGGGGCTCGTGCACGGGTCGACGCGTGGCTCGTCGACGATGGGGTGACCGAGGGGACTTGAACCCCCGACCTCCAGGGCCACAACCTGGCGCTCTAACCGAGCTGAGCTACGGCCACCATGGGAACGGTCAGCATAGGGCCACCGACGCGTACGCTTCGACCGAGGCGGGAGGTCGCGCCTCAGGCCTCCGTAGCTCAATTGGATAGAGCAGCCGGTTTCTACCCGGCAGGTTCCGGGTTCGATTCCTGGCGGGGGCGCTCGCTCATCACGCGCCGCCCCGGCGACCGGCCCTAACGTGACGTTCCTCGAGCAGATCGCTCATCTCAGACCCCGGGAGGTCGCATTGCTGGCACAGGTCACCTACTCCATGCAGGCAGACAGTTCGTCATCAGGTCTGAGTGGTGGCGCCGTCGCCGCCATCGTCATCGTCGCCGTCGCCGTCGGGCTCCTCCACATCATCGGGTACTGGAAGACCCTCTCAAAGGGCGGTGAGGCCGGACCGATGGCCCTGCTGCTGATCATCACCTGTCTCGCCCCGATCGCCTTCCTCCCGGCGCTGAAGCTCGTCAATCGTCCGGCGTGGTGGGTGGTGCTGCTCTACATCCCCATCGTCAACATCGTGGTGCTGGCCATCATCTCGATCGACCTGGCCAAGAGCTTCGGCAAGGGAACCGGTTTCGGAATCGGACTGTGGCTCCTGCCGCCGATCTTCTACATGATCCTCGGCTTCGGTTCGTCGTCCTACCGCGGTTCCTCGGTCACCTCGGCCTGATCTCCGAGGTCGCCTCCGCGCCGTGATCGCCGCATCATCCGGCGCGGAGGCGACTCCATCGGTGCCCCGACCCATCGGGAGGCTCCTGCGGGTCGGGTTGGTTCTCCTCATCACTCTCGTCGCCCTCGAGGCGATGTCCGTGGCCACGGTCATGCCGGTCGTCGAGCAGGACCTCGGAGACCTCGCGCTGTACGGATGGACCTTCTCGGCCTTCTTCCTCGGAGGCCTGGTGGGGGTCGTGGTGGCCTCCAGCGCAGCCGACCGGATGGCGCCATGGCTGCCGGTGGCCTCGGCCATCGTGGTGTTCGCCGCCGGTCTGACGGTGGCCGGTGTGGCCCCGTCGATGTTGGTGCTGGTGCTGGGGCGGGCCCTGCAGGGCCTCGGTGCCGGCGCGCTCCCCGCCGTCGCCTTCGTCTGCGTGGGTCGAGCAGTGCCGGCGCCCGAACGTCCTCGGGTACTGGCGTGGATGTCGAGCGCGTGGATGATCCCGTCGGTGGCCGGACCGTTGCTCGCGGCGTGGGTGGCCGAGTCGGTCGGGTGGCGCTGGGTGTTCCTGGGGCTCCTGCCGCTCTGTGCCGTCATCGGCCCGCTCGTGGTGGTCGGTATCCGTGCCGTGCCGGCACCGCCCGACGATTCGTCGCCCCGCAACATCGGTGGCGCACTGGCAGTGGCATTCGGTGCCGGTGTGGTGCTCGCCGGACTCGGAGCGGCGCAGTGGTGGTTGTTCATCGCGGGTGTCGCAGTCGGATCGGTGGTGCTGGTGCCGGCGTTCCGCCGTCTCACACCCGTCGGCACGTTGCGCGCGTCGGTCGGTCTGCCGGCCACCGTGGCCTCGCGCGGACTGCTCGGCATGTCGTACCACGCCGTCGACGCCTACGTGCCGTTCGCCGTCACCACCGTGCGCGGCGCGGCCCCGATCGTGGGTGGATTGGCGCTGCTCACGGCGTCGGGCACGTGGACGGTGGCTTCGTGGGTCCAGGTGCGGCTGATCGGCTCGATCGGGCCGGTACGTCTCGTGCGCATCGGGTTCTCGTTGATGGCGGTGGGCAGTGTGCTGATGGTGGCGGTGCTGGCCCCGAGCGTTCCGGTGTGGACCGCACTCGTGGCGTGGGGCATCGGCGGATTCGGCATCGGCCTGGCGTGGGCGCCGATCACCCAGACGGGTCTCAGCGCAGCCGCGCACGGTCAGGAGGGGCGCATCACCACGTCGCTGCAACTGGCCGACATGCTCGGGATCGCCCTCGGCACCGGTGTGGCCGGGGCCGTGCTGTCGGCGCTGTCGGAGTCCACCGGGCGTGATGTCCCCGGACTCGTCGTCACCTTCGTGGCCGGTGGAGCGATCGCTGTGCTCGGCGCGACGCTGGCGTCCCGACTCGGCGCCGCCAGGACGAGCGAGGTGGAGATCGGTCTGGCGAGCGGGCACTAGTTTGAGTGTCGTTCGATCGCTGCGGGCAGGGGGGCTCATGGGTGACATCGGAGTGACCAGTGGCGTGCCGGGTCGCGTGGTGAGCGTCTTCTCGGGCGTGTGCGGCGGGAGACGGTCATGAAGCTGGCCCTTGGTCTCGATCTCTACCGTGGCGCCGAACTGCGCATGCCCATCGAACAGGTTCGTCTCGCCGAGGATCTCGGATTCCACTCGGTGTGGACCGCCGAGGCCTACGGGTCCGACGCGCTGTCCCCGCTGGCCTATCTGGCCGCGCTCACCACTCGCATCAAGTTGGCAACCGGCGTCACGCAGATCGCCGCGCGCACGCCGGCCGCGACGGCCATGCATGCCCTCACAATCGACGCTCTCGCCGGTGGCAACCGCACCATCATCGGTCTCGGAGTGTCCGGACCGCAGATCGTGGAGGGCTGGTACGGCCAGCCATGGGGCAACCCCAATCGCCGTCTGCGCGAGTACATCGCCATCATGCGAAGGGTGTTCGCCCGCGAACCGCTCACCAACGACGGTGTCGAGTTCCCCCTGCCCTACACCGGGCCGGGATCGGTGGGTCAGGGCAAACCCCTCCGGTCGATCCTCCACCCCGCAGGGGAGATCGAGATCTGGCTCGGTGCCGGTGGACCGCGCAACACCGAACTGTGCGCCGAGGTGTGCGACGGCATGTTGCCGATGGGTTGGGGCGAAGACGGTGAGCAGGTGTACGGCCCGCACCTCGACGCCGGATTCGCGGCCCGTGGTGGTCGCCCGGCGAAGTTCGAGATCTTCGGCGGGGTGCAGGTCGTCCTCACCGAGGACGTGAAGGGTGCCATCGACGCCATGAAGCCTCTCACCGCCATGTACGTGGGCGGGATGGGGTCGGCCACGCACAACTACCACCGTGAGGCGATGGCCCGGCGCGGTTATCCCGAGGCGGCGCAGCGGGTCCATGAGTGCTGGTTGGCCGGTGATCGCCAGGGAGCGATCGATGCCATTCCCGACGAGTACTTCGATGACGGCGCGCTCATCGGTTCACCCGATCGCATCCGCTCGCGTTGGGAGCGGTGGACGCGGATGGGATTCACGGGTCTCATCGTCCGCACTGACGATCCGAGCGGGATCGAACTGCTCGCCGATCTGGCGGGCACGCGCGAGACCGCCGGCGGCTAGGGCACGACGGCCGCAGACACCACACGACAAGGGGGGAACATGGGGGAGTACGAGACGATCATCGTCGATCGGCCGATCGACCACGTGAGCCGGATCACGCTGGATCGGGTCGACAAGCGGAACGCGATCTCGACCCCGATGCGTCGTGAGCTGCTCGCGGTGCTGGAGCGCAACGATGTCGATGACGACGTCCGCGTCACGATCATCCGCGGCTCGGGACCGTGCTTCTCTTCGGGGTACGACCTCGGCGGCGATCTGATGGAGCAGGCACCGTTCCACACGGCACCCGGTGACGGGTCCTGGGCTCGGCACGTCACCCAGAACTGGTTCGACTTCTGGGACCTGGCCAAACCCGTCATCGCGCAGGTACACGGGTACGCCATCGCCGGAGCCACCGAGCTGGCCCAGGCCTGCGATCTGGTCTACGTCGCCGACGATGCCCGGATCTCGTACCCGATCGTGCGTGTCGCGTCGCCCCCGGACTTCGAGTACCACGAACCGCTGCTGGGCATGCGCCGGGCGATGGAGATCATGCTCACCGGCGGAGAGATGGACGGAGCCGAGGCCGCCCGGATCGGCTGGGCCAATCGGGCGTTCCCGGTCGACGAGCTCGACGAGGAGGTGCTCGACGTGGCCGCGCAGATCGCCGCAGTCGCCACCGACCTGGCCCAGATCAACAAGAGGATGGTGCACCGACAGGCCGAGATCATGGGGGTGCGTGCCGCCATCCGCGCCGGATCGGAGTTCCAGGCCCTCGCCGGACATCAGCGGTCGGTGGAAGCGTTCCGGGCCGATCCACTGGGCACGATGAAGCGCCACAACGCTGCCGATGCCGAGCGTCGGGCGGCGCGAGAGGAACGTCGCTCCGGATCGTGAACGCGACGACGACCACCGCCAGTGGCGGCACCCATGCGATGTCGCGCCTGCGCCTGTGGGTGATCTTCTTCGGCATCCTGCTCGGGGCCACCCTCTCCGGACTCGACGGGGCGATCGTGGCCACCGCCGCGCCCACGATCCTCAGCGAACTCGGCAGTGTGTCGTTGCTCCCGTGGTTGACCACCAGTTACCTGCTGGCACAGGTCTGCACCATGGCCCTCTACGGGAAGGTGGGGGACATCCTCGGTCGCAAGCGGGTGTTCGCCTTCGCCGTCATCACCTTCATGCTCGGTTCGATGCTGTGCGGTGCGGCGCAATCGATGCCGATGCTCATCGGCACCCGGGTCCTGCAGGGATTCGGTGCCGGCGGCATCACCGCTCTGGCCATGGCCCTCATCGCCGACGTCATGCCCGCCGACCGTCTCGGTCGGTACCTCGGGTACACCGGCGTGGTCTTCGCCGTCACCGCCGTGTTGGGGCCGTGGGCCGGTGGCTTCTTCACCGACAACTTCTCATGGCGATGGGCCTTCTTCGTCAACGTCCCGAGCGGGATCCTCTGTCTCGCCACCATCGCCCTCGTGCCCACGTCCACCAATCGGGTGCGTCACCGGGTCGACGTGATCGGGGCCACCCTCATCGCCGGGGCGCTGGCGTCGCTCCTCCTCGCCATCGGTGGGACCGGTGGGCGGGTGCACTGGGTCAGTGTGCGCACCATCGGTCTCGCGCTCCTGGCCGTGACGCTGATCTCGCTGTTCGTGGTGCACGAACGACGTACCACCGAGCCGATCCTGCCCCTGCGCGTCGTGTTCGGTCGTGTGAGGGCCCTCGCCCTGTCGGTGAACCTGATCACGGGCATGGCCTTCGGGGCCGCCATCGTCTACCCGCCCCTGTTCTTCGAGGCGGTCCGCGGCATCGATGCCACCCGCGCCGGTCTGCTCCTCGCGCCCTTCGCCGTCACCTCCGGACTGTTCACCATCGTGGCCGGCCAGATCACCGACCGGTTCGGTGGCCACAAGGTGGTACCGGCGATCGGGATGGTGGCCGTCACCGGGGGAATGACCGCGCTGTCGACCATCGATGCCTCCTCGTCGGCGGCGCGCGTCGTGGTGTGCGCCATGGTGTGTGGTCTGGGGATCGGCCTCGTCATGCAGACGCTGCTCTTCGTCATCCAGCGGTTCACGGCGGCCCCCGACATCGGCGTGGCCACGTCGACCGTGATGTTGGCCCGGTTGTTGGGGAACTCGTTGGGGGTGGCGATCGTCGGCACCGTCTTCACCAACACACTCCTGCACACGGTGGGTGAGCGTCTTCCCGACTTCCCGCTGTCGGAGTTGCAGGGCTCACCGACACGGATCGCCGCGCTCGCCGACGATGTGCGGACGACGGTCCAGTCGTCGTTCGCCGAGTCACTGGCCTCCGGGTTCCGGGCGATGGTCCCGCTGCTCGTCATCGGATTCGTCTGCGTCCTGTTCATCCCGGCCCGTCGGGTGGCGGCTCGCATGTCCAGCGCACCCGAGGAGGTTCCGTTGGCCGACGCCGTGGCCCACGGCATGTGACGGACCTGGTCGGCGACCGGCACGCGGGTACGCTGCGGCCGTGTCGCGAACGTGGGTCCGTCGTCCGCTGACGATCGGCGGGGTGTTGCTCCTCGGGGTCGTGCTCCTCGTCACCGCCCCGGTGTGGATCGTGCTGTTGCTCCTCGTCGACCTCGTGATGGGACGGTGGCGGCTCCCCACCTTCCGCTTGTGCGCGTTCGGACTGGTGTGGGCGTGGCTCGAGGTCGGCGGACTGGTCGGGGCCCTCGCCACCTGGGGCGTCGGTAGGGCGCGCCGAGCCTCGTCGCAGTACGCACTGCAGCGGTGGTGGGCCGCATCGATCATCCGGTCGCTGCGGGTGGTCTGCGGGCTGCGCATAGATGTGGAGGGAGCGGACCGACTGTCTCCGGGTCCGGTGGTGTGCCTCGTCCGACACGCGAGCTACGGAGATGCGCTGGTGAGTGCCTGGGTGCTCGGCTCGCTCTCGCACCGTCATCCTCGCTATGTCATGAAGAAGGAGTTGCTCCTCGACCCCTGTCTCGACGTGGTCGGACAGCGCATCCCGAATTGGTTCGTCGACCGGGGGAGCGCAGCGGTCCGGCAGGAGATGGCCGGGATCCGGTCGATGGCGAACGGCATGGGTGATCGCGATGTGGCCGTGATCTTCCCCGAGGGCACGAGGGCGTCCGACCGCAAGCGCGTCGCCCTGCTCGAGCGACTCGAGCGGCGCAGTCCGGAACGTCATGCCCGCTTGTCGGAACTGCAGCACCTCCTCCCGCCGCGGGCCACGGGCGCGTCGGTGCTCCTGGACGCAGTTCCCGAGGCCTCGGTCGCACTGATGTGGCACACCGGGTTCGATGGTCTCGACTCGTTGTCGGGCATCCATCGGGCGATCCGGCGTGGCATGACTCGGGCGCAGGTCACGCTGGAGGGCGTTTCCCGTGTGGAAGTGCCCGACGGCGACGACTTCGGTCGGTGGCTCGACGACCGTTGGATCGAGATGGATCGTCTCGTCGCCGCCTCGACGACCTGACGGTCAGTCGCGCACGTCCGTCGCCGGGCGGATGCGCAGGTCGTGTCCGTCGGAGGTGCGGCACCGACCCGTGGCGCAGTCGAATCGCCAACCGTGCAGCGTGCACACCACCTCGTCACCGTCGATCTCGCCGAACACGCTCAGATCCGCACCACGATGCGGGCAGGTGCGCTGCACGATCCAGTCACCGAGCCGGATCTCCTCGTCCGCCATCCCGTCGCCATCGGCCGACCGGCGCCGGCGCGCCTCGGCCTCGGCGCGGCGCATGCGCTCCTCGGACAGGGACTTGAAGAAGTTGTAGACGTACTCGTTGTAGGGGCCGACCCGCCACGCAGAGAACCGGCAGGACAGGAACAGCGAGTTGCTCCAGTCGACGGCCCGCTCGGCCACCACCGTCTCGACCAGTCGGCGGTCGATCGTGAACCGGTAGCCGGGGGCGGCGCCGTCCCATTCGGCGACGGTCCCGGTGCGGAAGTCGATGGCGATGCACACATCACCGAGATCAAGCACGCACAGATCGTCGATGGCGGCGCACAGCTCCGGGGCGATGGCCAACAGCGGCTCCCACCACGTGCGCAATGTTTCCACGAGATCGGGCGTCGGATCGTGCCAGGCCTCCACGCAGGCGGCGAGACGTGCCGACCAGTCGCGTTGGTACTCGGCCAGGTACTCGGCCTTGTCGGTGAAGATGGCATCGATCGACGCGTCGTCCAGCGGATGGACGACGTCGAGGGTCGACGCATCGATCTCGGTGCCCGGAACGGCGAGGATCCCGCGCCGACCGGCGTCGGCCAGTAGGGCCAGGAACGCTCGTTGATCGGGGAAGATACTGAGCTCGTCACCGGTGATGACGTTCAGGTGGAACAGCGAGGGGTCGAGGAACGCCGGGGGCCCCGCACTGGGGACGACCGCACGGGCGTCGAGGGCCTCGACGTAGCGCAGCGCGCGGGTGAACTGGCTCTCGACCTTGGCGGCGACCAGACGGCGCATCTCGTCGGGCGGTTCGTCGTACACCATCGGGTACCAGATCGCTCCCGAGTACTGCAGCCAGTGCAGGTCGATCGGGCCGTGGCGACGCAGTGCATCGAGGTCGTGGGTGCGACAGTCGTTCTGATTCACCAGACGGGAGCCGGCGTGGGACACGACCAACGCCGAATCGCCACCCGGTCCGTCGGTGATCGACGTCTCGCAGTGGATGGCCACGCGCAACTCGCCGACGAGGTGAAGTTCCTCTCCGTCGCGGGTGCGTTCGATGGAGTGGAATCCGAGGGCGCGCAGTCGGTTCTCGAGTTCCCTGGTCGGGAACCCGGGCAGCAGCACCGTGGCGGAGCGGTCGACGTGATCGGCCAGCCAGGCCTCGTCGAGGTGATCGCCGTGGATGTGGGAGATGTAGAGGAAGTCGGGTGACTCGATCCGCTCCATCAATCCGGCCGGGAGACGATCATTCCGGGGGAAGACGCACCAGGAGCCGTGGAAGGCGGGAAGGAACCAGGGGTCACACAGGATCGAGCCGTCGTCGGTGTCCACGAGGATCCCGGCATGGCCGAGCGAGGTGGCCTTCACCCGAACGACACTACCGAGGTGATCGCGTCACCCAGTTCGACGATCACCCGCGGGCGTCGGCTCGACGGGGACCCGGTTCGCCGAGGCACGGCGGCTCGCCTGTAGTCTCGGAACGTCCGCGGGTGTAGCTCAATGGTAGAGCACCGTCCTTCCAAGTCGGCTACGTGGGTTCGATTCCCATCACCCGCTCTGACGGACAACGGGCCCCTCGGGGCCCGTTGTCGCGTCCGGGGAAACAGTCGGGAGAAGTCGGGAACCGCCGACGCGCCGCGACGGTCAGCTGGTCGCGGTCAGCGTGTCGGTCGTGCCCACCGGCGCGTCCCACGCCGTTCCACCGACCCGGCCGCCGAGTTCCGGGCACTCCGCGGCGAACACTCCCCACGAGCACTCCCAACCGGGAACGATCCAGTCGTGCACCATCCACACGAAGTCGCCGCCGTTCTTCCGGCCACCGAGTGAGCGGCAGTTCTCCTCCGACATCGACTCGCTGCCGATGACCAGTCCGCCCTTGAGGCACAGGCCGCCGTTCGCGTTGTGCTGGTGCCACACGTCGTTGGGTCCGGCGAATCCGGTCGGCGGGCCGTTGAAGCTCACCACGAGATAGCTGAGCCCGACGAGCCGCGAATCGGGAGCGGTGCCATCGAAGAGCAATTCGGACGGGTTCGCCGGATCGAACTTCATCACGTAGCGGAAGTTCGTGTAGTGCGCTCCGATGCACGGGATGTACACGGTCGACTTCTTGTAGCCGGCCGCTTCGGCGTCGGCCACGGTTGGGTAGCGGGCCAGAACGGTGCGGGCCTGGGCCTGCTGGGCTTCGAGTTCGATGCGTTCGGCTCGCGTCAACGGCAGCTGGGGCGTCGGTCCGCGGTGGTCGTGGCCTTCGGCATCGGTGGTCACCTGCGCCGGTGACACCGCCGCTCCGGCCAGTTCGCAGGGGGAGTCGCCGGCGGCGACCTCGGCCCCACCGTGCGCGTGACCCGACGCGGCGTGGGCCTCGGTGTAGTCGGGGGGGAGGACGAGGGCGCCGGCGAGCACGGCAA
>VERC01000043.1 GCA_018882825.1 Acidimicrobiia bacterium
GTTCACCGGTGAACATCTCGGGGCGCTTCTACAACTTCGTCGCCTATGGCGTCACTCCGTCCGACGAACGCATCGATTTCGATCAGATGCGCGAGATCGCGTTGCGCGAGCGGCCGCGCATGATCATCGCCGGCGCCACCGCCTACCCGCGCATCATCGATCCGGCGCCGATCCGCGAGATCGCCGACGAGGTCGGAGCACTGCTGATGTTCGACGCCGCGCACATCGCCGGGTTGATCGCCGGGGGAGTGCACCCGAATCCGGTGCCCTTCGCCGATGTCGTCACGTTCACCACGCACAAGACGCTGCGCGGTCCCCGCGGCGGGTGCGTGCTGAGCACCGCCGAACTGGGACCGGCCATCGACAAGGCGATGTTCCCCGGCCTGCAGGGTGGGCCGCTCGAACACGCCATCGCCGCCAAGGCCGTGGCCTTCCGTGAGGCCGCCGATCCCTCCTTCGGCGTCTACGCCGCGCAGATCGTCGCCAACTCGAGCGCGCTGGCCGCGGCGCTGGCCGAGGAGGGGTTCCGCCTGGTCTCGGGCGGGTCCGACAACCATCTGTGCCTCGTCGACCTGCGCACCTTCGACGGCGAACTGACGGGCAAGGAGGCCCAGGCGGTGCTCGACCGGGCCGGGATCACCCTCAACAAGAACACCATCCCGGACGATCCACGGTCACCGTTCGTGACCAGCGGGGTTCGGATCGGCACACCGGCGGTCACCACCCAGGGCATGTCCGAGTCGGAGATGTCGCGGATCGCCGAACTGATCGCCCGGGCCCTACGTCACCGGGCCGACGACGCCGCAGTGGCCGACGTGCGGGCCGATGTGGCCGAGCTCTGCTCGAAGTTCACCCCCTACGACTGAGACCGACGGGGGATCGTGCCGAGCATCGGTGCCTACGCGACGGTCCTGGCGGCGGTCGTCGCCACGACCTTCGCCAGCCTGTTCGCCATCCGACGGTTGGCCGTCCGCATCGGCGCCGTGGTCCGTCCCGATGATCGGCACGTGCACGAGCGACCGACCCCCACGCTCGGTGGGCTGGCCATGGTCCTCGGCGTGCTGGTGGGCATGGGCGTGGCCCGACTCCTCGGCGCCTTCGACCCGGTGTTCGCCGGCAGCACCGAACCGGTGGGGGTCATCCTCGCCCTGGTGGTGATCGCCTTCGTCGGGATGATCGACGACCTCCGCGACGTGTCGGCCCCCGCCAAAATGGCGGGCATCGTGCTGGCGGCGTCGATCCTGGTCATCGCCGGGATCTCCATCCTCGTGCTGCGGGTGCCGTTCGCCGGGGTGTTCGTACTGTCGAACGACTGGTCGTACCTGCTGTCGGTGGTGTGGGTGGTCGGACTGACCAACGCCATCAACCTGATCGACGGACTGGACGGTCTGGCCGCCGGGATCGTGGCCATCGCCGCCGCCACCTTCTTCCTCTACGCCCGGGAGTTGGGCGCCGACGGTCTGCTGGTGGCGGGCAACATCGGTCCGCTGCTGGCCGTACTCGTGCTGGGCGCCTGTCTCGGGTTCCTGCCCCACAACGTGCACCCGGCCCGCATCTTCATGGGCGACGTGGGCGCCCTGTCGCTGGGGCTGCTCATGGCGGCGTCGACCATGGTGGTCGGAGGGCGCACGGATCGGGCCTTCTCGGGCAACTCGTTCTTCTTCTTCGCCCCCCTCCTCATCCCCGTGGTGATCCTCGGGGTGCCGGTGGTCGACACCCTCTTCGCCATCATCCGTCGGGCCCGGTCCCGAACCGGCATCTCCAACGCCGACAAGGGGCATCTGCACCATCGACTGATGCGCCTCGGCCATGGCCACCGCCGCAGCGTGTTCATCCTGTGGACGTGGACGGCCCTGCTCAGTGGCTTCGTGCTGTGGCCCATCTACAGCGGATCGGGCGACGGCATCGTCCCCTTCGGGATCGCGGCGATCCTGCTGTCGTTGTTCACCCTGTTCCACCCCGGACTGCGGATCGAACGGCGTCGGCACGCGGCCGACGATGCTGCGGCGCCGGTGGCCGACGACACGCCGACGGAAGTTGCGGGAGAACCGCCCCGCGCCTAGTTTGTGCTCCGCTTCACAAGGACGTCGGCACAGGGGCCGTCCGGGTGAGGGGCTCGTGCCCCGACGACCGCGGCCCGGATGTCGACCGAGACATGACAGGGCCGCCACCGGTGGGATCGAGCGACAAGCGCGAGTTCAACGAGTCGATGAACCGCTCGACCGGCGCGTACGAACTCGTCTTCTCGCCGCTCATCATGGCGCTCATCGGCTTCGGTCTCGACAAGTTGTTCGGCACGCTGCCGATCCTGACCATCACCTTCGGCGTGCTGGCGCTGGTCGGGGTCGTGGTCAAGATCGTGTTCCAGTACCGGGCCGAGATGGAACAGCTCGAGCGCGACGCACCGTGGGCGCGGACCCGATGATGCTCACCCCGTCACCGTCGATGGTCGAGGGGCCGGCGCCGGAAGCCGTCATCGCCCGTGACATCGCCCGACGGGCCGCCATCGTCGCTCCGTTGTTCCTGCTCGTGGCCGGACTCATCTGGGGCGTCGACGGTGCGCTTTCGGCCGGCTACGGCCTGGCCATCGTCGTGTGCAACTTCGCCCTCGCCGCCGGACTGCTCGCCTGGTCGGCCCGCATCTCGGCCGGCCTGATGATGGCCACTGCGCTCTTCGGGTACCTCATCCGACTGGCGCTGATCTTCGTGGCCATCTGGGTGGTGCGCGACGCCTCGTGGGTCGTGCTCCTCCCCCTCGGTCTCACCATCATCATCGCCCATCTCGGTCTGCTGTTCTGGGAGATGCGGTACATCTCCGCATCCCTCGCCTTCCCGGCCCTCAAGCCCACCAAGGAGTCGACGTCAAAGTGATCCTCGGACTCGAGTTCCCACCCATCGAGAACCTCGTCGAATGGCCGAACTGGTTCGGCCCGGAGGGCTCGTGGTACGGGTTCAACAAGATCGCGTTCATCAGCCTCGTGGCCATCGTGGTCACGTCGGTGATCTTCATCCTCGGGCGCAAGGGTTCACTGGTGCCCAAGGGCGCGCAGAACCTGGCCGAGAGCGCCGTGGGCTTCATCCGCGACGGCATCGTGATGGAGACGATGGGCCCATCGGGCATCAAGTACATGCCCTTCCTGGTCAGCCTGTTCTTCTTCATCCTCATCGGCAACATCTTCGAGGTGGTGCCGTTCTTCCACATGCCGGCCAACGCCCGCATGGCCGGTCCCGCCGTGCTGGCCCTGCTGACCTGGCTCTTCTACATCTGCGTCGGCTTCCGCCATCAGGGTCCGAAGTACATCATCAACGCCGTGGCCCCGGCCGGTGTGCCCAAGCCGCTCTACATCCTCGTGGTGCCGATCGAGTTCCTGTCCACGTTCATCGTGCGACCCTTCTCGCTGGCGGTCCGGCTCTTCGCCAACATGCTCGCCGGTCACATCCTGCTGGTGACCTTCAGCGTGCTGTGCATCACGCTGTTCACGGCATCGCTGCTGGCCCTCGTCCTGCCGTTCTCGTTCTTCATGCTCGTGGCCCTCACCGGCTTCGAGGTGATGGTCGCGTTCCTGCAGGCCTACATCTTCACGATCCTCGCTGCCGTGTACATCGGCAGTTCGCTCCACGCCGAGCACTGATCCCGTCCGACCGGGTCCTCCCGGACAACCACCGTCGCTCCCGGCGCTCCGCCGGTGGCGCACCACCCAAACACGCACCACCCGAACAGGAGAGCAACGACCAATGAGCATCCTTGCGCAAACCGCCGGAGCCGCCGCCGAGCTCGCCAAGGGCGACCTCCAGTCGATCCAGGGCGCGACCAACGCCGGCATGGCCTACGGCCTCGCCGCCATCGGCCCGGGCATCGGCATCGGCTACCTCGTCGGCCAGTCGGTCCAGGCCATGGCCCGTCAGCCCGAGGCAGCCGGCATGGTGCGTACCACCATGTTCCTCGGCATCGCCTTCACCGAGGCGCTCGCCCTCATCGGCTTCGTGGTCTTCATCCTCCTGAAGTTCGTCTGATCCTCCGGGTGGTGCGTCCGTCCTCCCCCGCCCCGAGCGGGGGAGGGCCCGACACCCGGTTCGTTCCCGATCGACTCCGACCATCCCAAGGAGTTCGCAGTGCTGGCATATGTGCTCGCCGAGACGGCAGCCTCCGACGTGACCGAGGCTGCGGCCGAGGCCGCGAACAACCCCATCCTCCCGACCGTCAACGAGATGTTCTGGACGCTGGTGTTCTTCGCCATCCTCTGGGCGCTCATGAAGTTCGTGCTCCTGCCCCCGATCATGCGGGGCTTCGAGGCGCGTGCCGCCAAGCTCCGCGAGGACGAGGGTGCCGCCGAGGCAGCCGAACTGGCGGCCACCGAGCGTGTGCGCGAGTACGAGGCCGGTCTGGCCGGCGCCCGCTCCGAGGCAGTGGCCGTCATCGAGGCGGCCCGCGCCGAGGGTGATGCCCAGCGCCGCGAGGTGGTGGGCGCGGCGGAGGCCGAGGTGGCATCGCTGCGAGCGGCGGCCGCCGAGGAGATCGCCGGGGCCAAGGTCCGGGCCCGGGCCGAACTGTCCGGGAACATCACCGACATCGCCGTGGGTGCGGCCTCGGTCGTGCTCGAGAAGCAGGTCGACCGCGCCAGCTCGTCCCGGGTGGTCGACGACTACGTCGCCGGCCAGGGCCGGAACTGAGAGGAACTCCGATGAACGCAGCCCTCCTCTTCGCCTCCGAGGCCAAGAACCAGATCATCCTCCCCGGTGACATCAACGAGGTCATCTGGGGCTCGATCGGCTTCCTCGTGGTCTTCACCCTGATCGTCTGGAAGGGCGGTCCGGCCATCAAGGCCATGTGGAACGGGCGCATCGAGAAGATCGCCACCGAACTCGATTCGGCGGCCGCCGCCCGCGCCGCCGCCGAGGCCAAGCTGGCCGAGGTCGAGTCGAACATCGCCAACGCCGATGCCGAGCGTCAGCGCATCGTGGCCGCGGCCCGCACCGACGCCGAGACGGTCCGAGCCCAGATCATCGCCCGGGCCGGTACCGATGCCGCCGACATCCGGGCCCGGGGCGCGGCCGACGTCGAGGCGGCCAAGTCACAGGCCACCTCCGACCTGCAGGCCGAGATCGGCGCGTTGGCCATCGGGGCGGCCGAGCAGGTCGTGACCGCGAGCCTCGACGCCTCGACGCAGTCCGAACTGATCGACAAGTACATCGCCAACGTGGGAGCGCGTTCATGAGCGACCGCATCGATCTCTACGCCGACGCGTTCCTCGCCCTCATCCGGGCGGAGGGGAGCGGCAACGAGGTCCTCGACGAACTCTTCCGCATCTCGCGGACGATCGACGGCAACGACGAGTTGCGCAACGCCCTCAGCGATCCGCGCATCGAGGCCGCCCGTCGCACCCAGATCGTGCAGGACCTGCTCGACGGGAAGGCCCATGCCCTCACCATCTCGTTGGTGGGCACCGTCGTCACCAACGGTCGGGTGCGCGAGTTGTCCTCCATCGTCGACCGACTCCTGGCCGCCAACGCGGCCAGCGGTGGCCGCGTCGTGGCCCAGGTCCGGTCCGCCGTGGCCCTCTCCGAGGACCAGACGACGCGTCTCGCCGCGGCGCTGACCAAGAGCACCGGCCGCGAGGTCGAGGTGATCGTCGACGTCGACCCGAGCGTGCTCGGTGGGCTCGTCACCCAGATCGGCGACACCGTCATCGACGGTTCCGTGCGCCATCGCCTGTCCCAACTCCGTGAGTCGTTCTGAGACCAGAGGAACCTGAAATGGCTGAACTCACCATCAACACCGGCGACATCGCCGCCGCTCTCCAGAAGAACCTGACGGGGTACGCCCCGTCGCTGGAGTCGACCCAGGTCGGCCGGGTGCTCGAGGTCGGCGACGGCATCGCCCGGGTCTCGGGACTCCCCGAGGTCGGCGTGAACGAGCTCCTCGAGTTCGAGGGTGGCACCGTCGGCCTCGCCCTCAACCTCGACGAGGACTCGATCGGCGCGGTGATCCTCGGTGACGCCGAGTCGGCCGCCGCCGTGGAGGAGGGCTCCCCGGTGCGGGCCACCGGTCGCATCCTCTCCATGCCGGTCGGCGACGTCATGCTCGGACGTGTCGTCAACGCCCTCGGCGAGCCCATCGACGGCAAGGGCCCGATCGTGGGCGCCACGATGCGCCGCATGGAGATCCAGGCGCCCGGCATCACCGGCCGCAAGCCGGTGCACGAGCCGCTGCAGACCGGCATCAAGGCCATCGACGCGATGACGCCGATCGGTCGGGGACAGCGCGAACTCGTCATCGGTGACCGCAAGACGGGCAAGACCACGGTGTGCATCGACACGATCCTGAACCAGAAGGGTCTGGGCGTGAAGTGCATCTACGTGGCGATCGGGCAGAAGGCCTCGACCGTGGCGCAGACGGTGAACCTGCTCACCGAGTACGGCGCCATGGAGTACACGGTCGTGGTGGTGGCTCCGGCCTCCGATCCGGCCCCGTTCAAGTACCTCGCTCCCTACGCCGGTTGCGCCATCGGCCAGCACTGGATGGACAACGGTGAGCACGGCCTCATCGTCTACGACGACCTCTCGAAGCAGGCCGAGGCCTATCGCCAGATGTCGCTGCTGCTGCGCCGTCCGCCGGGCCGCGAGGCGTACCCCGGTGACGTCTTCTACCTGCACAGCCGACTGCTCGAGCGCGCCGCCAAGCTGTCGGACGCCCTCGGTGCCGGTTCGCTCACCGCGCTGCCCGTCATCGAGACCAAGGCCGGTGACGTGTCGGCCTACATCCCGACCAACGTGATCTCCATCACCGACGGTCAGGTGTACCTGCAGGACGATCTGTTCAAGTCCGGTGTGCGTCCGGCCGTCGACGTGGGCATCTCGGTGTCGCGCGTGGGTGGCGACGCGCAGATCAAGGCCATGAAGAAGGTCTCCGGTTCGCTCAAGCTCGACCTCGCTCAGTTCCGCGAGCTCGAGGCCTTCGCCACCTTCGGTTCCGAGCTCGACAAGATCTCGGCCGCTCAGCTCGAGCGTGGCTACCGCCTCGTGGAACTCCTCAAGCAGAACCTCAACTCGCCGATGCCGGTCGAGGAGCAGGTCGTGGTCATCTACGCCGGAGCCAATGGCTACCTCGATGCCATCCCCGTCTCCGATGTGAAGCGCTACGAGGCCGACCTCATCTCGTTCATGCGGGGACGCTACGGCTCGGTGCTCGACGAGATCCGGTCCACCGGTGAACTCCCCGATGCGGTCAAGACCGCGGTCGAGGCCTTCACCGCCGAGTTCGCCCCGACGGTCGCCGTCGCCGCCGGGACCGACGAGGACTGACGATGGCTGGAGGACAGGAGCGGATCCTTCGTCGACGCATCAAGAGCGTCGAGTCCACGAAGAAGATCACGCGCGCCATGGAACTGATCGCCGCCACCCGCGTCGTGAAGGCCCAGGAGCGTGCCGCTGCTGCGCGTCCCTACAGCGACGAGATCACCGCCGTCATCATCGACCTGCTCCGGGCCGGCGCGGCCAAGGAGCATCCGTTGCTGCGCGAGAACCCCGATGCCCGCACGGCGGCCTTCGTGGTGATCACCTCCGACCGGGGCATGTGCGGTGGTTACAACACCAACGTGCTGCGCATCGCCGAGCGGGCGATCGAGGCGGTGCGGGCCGAGGGACGTCCGTACACGATCATCGCCGTCGGCAAGAAGGCGCAGAAGCACTTCCGCTTCCGCAACATGCCCGTCGATGTCGCCTTCGAGGGCGTCACCGACCAGCCCCTCTACGACAACGCCCGCGACATCGCCCGGGCCGTGCGCGACCGCTACCAGTCGGGGGAGTTGGCCTCGGTCGACCTCGGCTACACGCGGTTCCTGTCGGCCGGCTCACAGCAGGCCGTGCTGCGTCGGTTCCTCCCCCTCGAGGTGCCGGAGGTCGACCCCGACGCCGGTCCGACCGCCGATCTCGAGTACGAGCCGTCGCCCACGGGGATCCTCAACGAGATCCTGCCCCGGTACCTCGAGTCGCGGCTGTTCTCGGCCCTGCTCGATGCCTCGGCCTCCGAGCACGCGTCGCGACAGCGGGCCATGTCGGCGGCCACCGAGAACGCCGAGGATCTCAAGATCACCCTCAGCCGGATCATGAACCGGGCCCGTCAGGACGCCATCACCACCGAGATCATGGAGATCGTGGGTGGTGCCGAGGCGCTGTCGGCCGACACCACGTCGAAGGGTGAACTCATCCCCTCGATGCTGGAGCCCGCCCACGCCTTCCCCTCCAACCTCGACCCCACCGACCATTCGCGCTCGATCCACTGATCGCGCCGATCCGCTCGCCACACACAGGAGACACGTCACACCATGACCGTCACCGAGAACCCCAACAACCTCAAGGACGGACGCGTCGTCGCCATCGCCGGTCCGGTGGTCGACATCGAGTTCCCCCGTGGGGCCCTGCCCGAGATCAACACCGCGCTCGAGATGACGATCACCGTCGACGGCAAGGACACCACGGTGGTGTCCGAGGTGGCCCAGCAGATCGGCGACAGCCGGGTGCGGGTCGTGACCATGAAGCCGACCGATGGCCTGCGTCGCGGCACCGTGGTCCGCAACACCGGTCACGGCATCACCGTGCCGGTGGGTGACGCCGTGCTCGGTCACGTGTTCAACGTGATCGGCGAGCCGCTCGACTCGCCGCTGTCCGATGCGAACGTCGAGCGGTGGGAGATCCATCGCGAGCCGCCGTCGTTCGACTCGCTCGAGCCCAAGGCGCAGGTCTTCCCGACCGGCATCAAGGTCATCGACCTCCTCACCCCGTACCTGGCCGGCGGCAAGATCGGCCTGTTCGGCGGTGCCGGGGTGGGCAAGACCGTGCTCATCCAGGAGATGATCAACCGCGTCGCCTCCCAGCACGGTGGCGTGTCGGTGTTCGCCGGTGTCGGTGAGCGCACCCGTGAGGGCACCGACCTGTGGATCGAGATGGAGGAGTCCGGCGTCATCAACAAGACGGCGCTGGTCTATGGCCAGATGGATGAGCCGCCGGGTGTGCGTCTGCGCGTCGCCCTGTCGGCGCTGACCATGGCCGAGTACTTCCGTGACGTGCAGAACCAGGACGTGCTGCTGTTCGTCGACAACATCTTCCGATTCGTGCAGGCCGGCTCAGAGGTGTCGACCCTCCTCGGTCGTATGCCCTCGGCCGTGGGCTACCAGCCCACCCTCGCCGACGAGATGGGTGAGTTGCAGGAGCGCATCACCTCGACCCGTGGTCGTTCGATCACGTCGCTGCAGGCCGTGTACGTGCCCGCCGACGACTACACCGACCCGGCTCCGTTCACCACGTTCACCTTCCTCGATGCAACGACGGAACTCTCGCGTCAGATCGCCTCGCTCGGCATCTACCCGGCGGTCGACCCGCTGGCGTCGACCTCGACGATCCTCACGCCCGAAACCGTCGGCGACCGTCACTACCAAGTGGCCCGCCGCGTTCAGGAAATTCTGCAGCGCTACAAGGAACTGCAGGACATCATCGCCATTCTCGGTCTCGACGAACTGTCGGAAGAAGACCGCCTCACCGTCGCGCGTGCGCGCAAGGTGCAGCGCTTCCTCTCGCAGCCCTTCTACGTCGCCGAAGTGTTCACCGGTGTCTCCGGCGAATACGTGCCCGTCGCCGAGACGGTCGAGAGCTTCGAGGCCCTGATCAACGGTGAACTCGACGAAGTGCCCGAGCAGGCGTTCTTGAACGTCGGTGGTGTCGAGCAGGTTCTCGCCAAGGCCAAGGCCCTGCAGGAGAACGCCTGATGTCATCCGAGACCACCGGCTTTCGTGTCGAAGTGGTCTCGCCCGAGCGCGTCGTGTACTCGGGTGAGGCCTCACAGGTCATCACCCGCACCCTTGGTGGGGGAGAGATCGCATTTCTCCCCGGACACGTCTCGTTCCTCGGTGCCCTCGTGGAAAACCACACGCGCATCTACCAGGCCGACGGCAAGGTCGTCGACGCCGCGGTGCATGGTGGTTTCGTCGAGGTGTCGGGTACCACGGTGACAATCCTCTCCGACGGTGCCGAACTGGCGAGCGACATCGACGTCGATCGCGCGCGTCGCGCCAAGGAGCGTGCCGAAGAGCATCTCCGCGGTGAACACGACGCCGAAACCGAAGGCGCCCTGCGCCGCGCACACGCGCGGCTTTCGGCGGCCGGCGGTTTGACCGGTGCAAACGTCGGCCACTAGGACAATGTCCTCTTTGCCGTTCCGGCGGGCGCTGGTCACCGGTGCATCGGCGGGTATCGGTGAACGATTTGCCGTCATCCTCGGCGAGGCCGGTGTGCCGTGTGTCGTGGTTGCTCGTCGTGGAGACCGGCTGCGCGAGCTCGCCAACCGTTACGAAGGCTTCGAGGTGCTCGAAGCTGATCTGCAAGACGACAACGGCATCAAGGCCGTGGCCAATCGCATCGCGTCAACGACCGACCCCGTCGACCTGCTCGTCAACAACGCGGGCTTCGGCACCAGCGGTCCGTTCCACGAGACCGAGGTCGAACGTGCCACCGGACAAATCGACCTGAACGTGAAGGCTCTCGTCGCGCTGACGCACGGGGCGGTCAACACTTTCCGTGCGCGCGGCGGTGGATACATTCTCAACGTGTCGAGCGTGGCGAGCTTCCAGGCCAGCCCGAACATGGCCGTGTATGCCGCAACGAAGAGCTTCGTCACCAGTTTCACCGAGGCCGTGCACGAAGAAAACCGAACGTTTGGTGTGAAAGTGAGCGCGCTGTGTCCCGGCTTCGTCGCCACCGAGTTTCAAGCGGTGTCGGGCGGGGCCGATCGTTTCACGCGCACGCCACGCATCCTCTGGCTGAACGCCGACAAAGTGGCTCGCGCGGGTCTCGATGGAGTCGCAAAGAACCGTGCAATCGTGGTGCCCGGCTGGCAATACGCGTCCCTGCCTGTGCTCGCAAAGCTGACGCCGCGCCTCGTCTTGCGTCGCATTGCGGGCAAAATCGTCTAGGGCGTTCTGGCGAAGAGGATTTCGCGTTCCAAGGACAACATGAACTTGTGACAAATGTTCAGCGTCGCTGTCGTGGCTTCTGGGTTAGAACAATTCCGTGTCTACCGTCGTGTTCCTCTTCCGCCAGGCATACGTCCGCGATCTTGCTCGAACTCTCGGTCCCGCGATGGTGGATGACAACGAATTGTTCGTTGCGGGGACCGTTGTCGAGGCCGAAACCTTCCTCGCCAGCGCGCCCGTTGAGGCCTTGGCCATGGGGTCGTCGTTCATCGAATCCGCACAGCGCTTGAGACAGGCGATGGTCGACTCTTCCAGGACGATGATTCTCGTTTTGCATCAAGGAGAAGACTGCTCGGTGAGGCGCCGGGCGAACATCAATGGAATCGACACAATCGTCAGCTTTTCGAGCGGAATCGCCCCGGCAATCGAAGAGGCACGCTCGGCGTGGTCCCGGTTTGTTGCCTGCGAAGGATCGACTGATCTGCGGGACAGTTCGATGGTTGCACCCGAACGAACCCTGCCCATTGTCGACGAAGTTGATCGCAGCATCGTCCAAATGATCGCGGCGGGGTACACCGATCGCGAGATCGCAGACGCCGTATTTCTTTCGCACCAGACCGTGCGGAATCGCGTGAGCCGCATCCTCATGTATTCAGGTGCAAAGAATCGCACCCACCTCGCGTTTCTTTACTTGGAATTGGTGCATGAAGGTGTCGTTCCTTTCGTCACAGGGCCGTGGTCGCCCAAGGCCGCTTGACGACACCCTCGACCGACCGCCCGGTTCACTCATCGGATCGGGGGGGGGGCATTCGTTGTTGCCCAATCACCAAGCCGCGAGCCTGTGTTGTGACCAGACGCACGTTCAACTCTGTCACGGTCAGTACGGTGAAACACCGGATCTTGTCGAAGACTCGTGGAGATGAGATTCCGCGCAGAGTCGATCGTGTTGTGCGTCTCGGCCGTCGCGCAGCACCGTGCCCTCGTTGCGTCGTGCGTGTCGAGGAGTGAAAGTGGGAGGTTGGTCTTTGCGGGGACGAAAAGCGACGAGGTTGCCAAGGCCTTTCGTCACCTATCGCCATCGGTCGCGTTGTTCAGCCGAATCCCGCTGATCCACTGGTTCCGGTTGCTTCGCACTTTAGAAAACCATTACGGCGACTCGCGCTGGCCGAAGTTGGTGTTGCTCGCCGACAACGTCGACTCCGCCTACGTACATCGCGTTCTCAGTTATGGCTTCGATGATGTTGTCTATAGAATTGGGTCTGTTGGAGATGCTGGTATGTTCCAGATTGTCTAGCTGTATTGGCTTGCGTTTCCAGTGGTCAATCACTAAAAAATTTTTGGTCGGTAGCACACGCAAGTTTTTTTCAATGCAAGGATGCAAGACGCTCACGCAAGGCACCCAAGAGTCTTTGTACACAGAATCCGGCAACCACTCTCTGATGCCCACCAATTGTGCTGATTGTGCCAGGTTGTCCAAGACCGGACTGTCTAATCTCCATCCAGCCCCCCAGATTATTACGTTTTTAATAGTTTGCTTTGATAAAAATTTTTGCACAGCACTGGCATAACGATCTGGCATGCCTCCGCCACCTATGAC